>JAJCXU010000428.1 GCA_029263275.1 Ilumatobacter sp. | reverse complement strand
GACTTGCTGTCGATGTTGATGCGGTGGTCGGGCCAGCGGTCGATACTATCGGTCATCCGCGGAATCGGCTCGATCCCGTCGACGCGGAGCTCAGCGATTTGCGCCCACGAGAGGTCGCTGATGTTCGCGTCGACGCCGCAGGTTCGATTGAGATCTGGATCATGGAAGGCGACGAGAACGCCATCGGCACTGCGATGCACATCTGTTTCGAGGTAGCGGTAGCCCAACGACACCGCATGCTCGAACGCTGCGACGGTGTTCTCCGGCGCCTGCTTGTTGCCGCCGCGGTGCGCAAATGCGGCCGGGCCGTCGTGTTCGAGATACGTATGACGGCTCACGCTCAAATCGCTCGGCCGGCGGCCTTCCAGTACTCGTCCTTGAGGAGGCGCTTGTAGAAGTATAAACGCGTATAATAAACACATGCCATCAGCGAAGCCTAAAACACGGCGGGCGATCGGGTACGTCCGCATCAGCCGCGACCGTGAAGGCGAGACGTCGACCGACACGCAGCGGAGGGCGATCGAGGCGTACTGCGTCACTCGTGGCTGGTCGCTCGTGGACGTGATTGTCGAACCGGGACGATCCGCCTACAAGTCGTCGCGCAAGTCGAGGCCGGGGTTCCGCAAGGCGATGGATCATGTCGTGACGGGAGCCGCTGACGCGTTCGTCGTGTGGAAGGTCGACCGGGCCGCCAGGAACACCCTCGACCTCCTCAAACTCGTTGAGGAACTCGACGAGCAAGGCGCCGAGTTTGCCTCTGTCACGGAGCAGATGGACACGTCCACACCACAGGGCGAAGTGATGCTCACCCTCGTCGCTGCGCTGGCCCAGTTGGAGTCGGCGCAGAAGTCTGACCGTGCAACGGAGTGGCATCGCCACCGCCGACGCAACGGTGCGGTACCGGCTGGTCCGGCTGCGCTCGGCTACACGAAGCCCGCGGCGAACGAACTCGTCCCTGACCCGAACGTCGCGCCGCTCGTCGCGGATGCCGCCGAACGGATCGCTGATGGTGCGTCGGTGCTATCGGTCGTGAAGAGGCTGAACGCCGGGGGAGTGAAGATCAGCCACCGTGGGCTGACGACGGCCTTGCAGTCACCGACGCTGATCGGAATGGTCGCTGTGTCAGATGACGTCCTGCCGCGTCGTGGAGGCGCTCGGGTGCTCGACACTGCCGAACTCATCCCGGGCGGCTGGGACCCGATCCTCGAACGCGAGACGTGGGACAACGTCCGCGCCGTCCTCATGGGTCCCGACCGTCGAACGAACTCGGGCAACCAGCTCAAGTGGCCGCTCGTGCCGATCGTCCGGTGCCACTGCGGAGCGAAGATGCGTCACCACATCGAGAAGTGGAAGACGAAGTCGGGAACGAACTCGATGGGCCGACTTCTGTGCACCGACGGGAAGTGTCTCAACGGGATCGGCTACGACGCCGTTGACGAAGCCGTCAGCGCCGCCATGCTCGAACTACTCGACGCCGATGCCTGGAACGCCTTACGCGCCGACTCAGGCACCGATCCGGAAGCGCACGCCGCGGCGGTCGCGGAACGACTCACCCGGATGTGGGAAATGGTGCTGGACGGCACGATCGAACCGGAAGAATACGCCGAAGCGAAGAAGCGGTGGACGAGCGAAACGGCCACGGCATCCGAGCCTGTCGAGCTGCCCGACGTCGACGACATCCGGTTGGCGTGGCCCGACCTCGACCCGAACGGCCAGCTACTCGTGTACCGGGCGACGATCGAGTCGCTAGTGATTGGGAAGGCGACCCGGCGCGGTCGCGGTGTAGACCTCGACCGACTCGCCCTCGCCTGGAGGGTCTAGTTCTCGACGTTAGGTCGCGGGACTGCGCCGCCAGCCCCGGCCCGATAGCCCGGTGAATCGCTGCCAGCTCTCGTCGTCGACCTGATCCCGTGTCCGCTCCGTCGCACGCTTCTTGGCATTGGCCTCGATCGAACGCATGTCGTTGTGGCGTTCCCTCGACCGGTCCCCGCCTAGCGCAGTCAGCGCAGTTCGATAGTTGGCGTTGAACAACTCCAACACGTCATCCGGTGCCAATGTGCCGTCGGCGAATTCCATGGGCGTGTATCGTACCGAGTAGAGGCCAAGCGATTCGGGGTTCCGACCGCTTGAAGCCCGTCGTCTTGGTCCTCGGACCCGGCGCGAACTTCTCACAGGAGTAGTGCGCCCATGTCCGAACCGTTGTCTTACCGACCGGTCGAAGTCGCCGAGATGACCGGTCTATCGAAGCCGTTCATCTACAAACTGATTGCTGACGGAAAGATCCCGTCCGTGCAGATCGGTCGTTCAATCTGCGTCCTGCGCGACGACCTGATCGCGTTCATGCAGGATCACCGCACAGTTGGTGGTGCGTCGTGAACGCCGCCACCGACGTCGCCGTGTTCGTCGAACGGATGCGCCGCGAACGGGCCGAGCAAGGATTGCCGCCCACCATCACCGACGAAAGCACGTTGCGCCTGGTCGCCGCGCTGGTCGGTCGGAAGCGGGGTGCAGCATGAGCGGCCGGACGCGACTCCGCCCTGCCGTTGGCAGACAGGGCGGAGTCCGAAATGCTCTGGCGAGCGCTCATCAGGATACTCCTGAGGTGTCACTCAGTCGACGGACCAGTGTCGACTGGGGTGAGGTCCTGACGTGCGCGACGACGGCGTGCGTCGGCTGTCTTTGGGTGTACGAGTGCGAACGGATCGGAGTCCGGACGTGACCACTATCTCCCGCGACGCCTGCCGTCCGTCGGATCGTTGTGGCCTCTGCGCATTCTGCATGTCGGATGAACCTGAACTGTCGGAAACCACCTGCGCACCGGTCGGAGACGAATGGCACAAGCGCATTGCTGACGACGGCTCGACGATCGACGTCGAGTCTTCGAGGCGAGACGGGTCGGCCGGTCCACGGACTACGCGGAGTCCACGGTTGATGACGCTCGATGAGCTGTACCGGATGCCGCCGCTGCGTCCCCTCGTTGGCGATCTGCTCGACCTGGACACGATCAGCGTCCTCTACGGCCAGCGGGGGTCGTTCAAGTCGTTCATCGCGCTCGACGTCGCTCTCAGCGTCGCTTCAGGAATCTGGTGGCACGACCACGAGACCGCCGACGGAGTCGCGGTTCTCGTCGCAGCCGAAGGCTCCGTCGGCCTACCACCGCGCATTCGGGCATGGCGATCGAGACGCGACGCAGACCCACGCGACCGGTTCCGGGTCATGCCCGAAGCGTTGAACCTCCTCCAACCCCAAGCAGTCGAAGCCTTCGCGAGCGCAGCCGCAGAGGTCGGTGCATCGCTTGTCGTCCTCGACACGTTCGCGCGATGCATCCCAGGCGGCGACGAGAACTCGGCGAAGGACGTCGGCCTCGCGATCGAAGCGCTCGACGCGATCCGGCAACGAACAGGCGCACACGTTCAAGTGGTGCACCACAGCGGAAAGAGTTCCGGCCAGGGTGCTCGCGGATCGTCTGCGCTCGAAGCCGCAGCGGACACCGTCCTCCAAGTGACCGCCAAGAACGAATCCATCGAGGTCGTCACGACCAAGCAGAAGCACCGGCGGCAGGGAGCACCGATCTCGTTCCGAGCAGGAACCGTCGGTGACTCGATTGTCCTCGATCCGGTAGCAGTGACCGTACGGCTCGGCCCAGCACAACTCGGCGCTTTGGCGAAGCTCGCAGCGATCGAAGGAGACGACGGCGCTACCTACGGCGACTGGCTCGCCACCGGAGTCTCGCCGTCCACACTCAAGCGAACGATCGGGCGGGCAACCGAGAAAGGACCAGTCAAACGTGGTCCCGAGGACCCAGACGGCCAGAACCGATACCGACTGACCGACGACGGAAGGACCATCGTCCGCCAACACAAGGAAACCCAGCATGACCCGCTCTAACACACCCCCAAGGACCACAGGACCAGCTAGGGACCAAACGCAATCTGGACCCACCGGCACCGTGGGTCCACCGGAGTCCACCCCCTTAGGGGTGGACCCTGGTCCCAAGCCCGCCCTTTTTGTCGAAACTCTGAACCGCCTTCCGACCCTGCCGTCGTCAGGAATCTCTCTCTCTAAGCAACTGCGCGAGGCCGACCAATGACCGGCATTCGAGTTGACCCGATGCCCGACTACGCCCGCGGGACGCTCGACTTCGAACGCGTCGCGCAGCTCGTCGCTGCAGCCGACCACGCAGTCGACGACGACATTCACCGCGAGATCACTGAGGCGATCGAGGCCGACCAGTGCCGATGGTGGTGCACCGGCCCCGACGATCACGGCTACTTCGACGCCACCGTGCTCTACATCGGCGGCGACCTGCTCGGCACCGTCCGAATCCACTGGTCCCGGCTCGCCGAATGACCAAGCAGTACGATGTTGTCGATCACCTGAGTCGGCGCTCCAATCTGGACGAGACGCACGGTGAGGACGCCGCCAAGCGACCGTCGGTCCAGGTGTTGCGAGGTCCCTTCATTCGCGCCGGCTGTGCGCCTGCACGGCGGCACACCCATTCTCAGGAGACCCTGATGTCATCCATGATCCAGAAGCTCACCGGTGAAATCACCGAACTCGAAACCGAGCGCAACACGCTCTCGTCCGAACTCGACGCGCTCGCGTCCAACACGGACCGCTCCGCCGCCGAGATCACCACCCGAAGCGGCGAGATCGCCTCCCGCGGGGCGGACATCGCAGCGCTGATCCGCTCCAAGCAGGAACGCGTCGACGAACTCAACAAGATCGCCGTCGAACGATCGAGGCCGACGTCGCCGGGCTTTTTCTCCCGCAGCGAGCCGAGCGACCGGGCCGGTTGGGCCGACGAGGACCGAGGCCGCAGCGTTATCGACGACGCAGCGCGTTCCAGCATCCTTCCCGACCACGCCGCCGAACGCGCAACCGCATTGATCGAGTCCGGTCGCCCCGGCGAACGATCGATCGCTGCCCGCTGGGCCACTGCTGCTGGTGACCCCGCCTACCGTGGCGCGTTCGCGAAGATGCTCGCCGATCCCGAACGAGGCCACCTGCTGTGGACACCTGAGGAGGCCAACAGTTACCGGCAGGTCGCTGCGGTCAAGTCCGAGATGGAAGGCCGAGCGATGACCACGACCGACAGCGCAGGTGGCTTCATGATCCCGCTGTCGCTCGACCCGGCGATTC
>JAJCXU010000427.1 GCA_029263275.1 Ilumatobacter sp. | reverse complement strand
CCCGATGACCTCGTCGTGGAGCACGCCGTTGGAGCTGACGGCAGTGTCATGCAGGTGTGTTGCCTCGCCAAGGCGGTCGGTGAACGTGCCGCCAGCGGCCTCGACGATCGGCTGAATCGCAGCGAGGTCGTAGGGCGCCACGCCGACCGCGTCGACGGCGACGTCCATGGCGCCTTCCGCGACGAGCATGTGCTGCCAGAAATCGCCGAGCCCGCGTGACCGACGTGCCCGTTGTTGCAGCGCGATCAGCCGGTCGGTCAGCCCGAGCTGATCCCACCCTGGACTGTGGGTGACGCAGACCTGAGCGTCTGCAAGGGCGTCGACGCTCGAGACCGTCATCGAGCGCACGACGCCGCGAGCCGACAGGTGAGCGCCGAGCCCGACGCCGCCCCACCATCGGAAACCGAGGGCAGGGGCCGACACCACGCCAAGGACCGGAACGTCGTCATGTGTGAGCGCGATCAGCGAGGCCCAGACAGGAACGCCGCGAACGAAGCCGGACGTGCCGTCGATTGGATCGATCACCCAGCGCCACCGTGACGTCTCGTCGCCAGCCAGTCCGTGTTCCTCACCAAACGCGCCGTGATCTGGCCGTCGGGCAATCAGCGACCCGACGATCAGCGTCTCGGCTTGCCGATCGATCTCGGTCACCTCGGTCTGGTTTGTCTTCCAATCAACCGTGAAGTCGCGATCGACGAAGTGCGGCAACGTGAACGCGTCAGCAGCATCGGCCACATCGAGCGCGAGAGTGAGTTCGGCGGTCAGTTCGAGCTCGCTCATGAGTCTGACGTGCCGTGGAAGTCGGGTGCGCGTTTCTCCTTGAGCGCAGCAAGCCCTTCGGCAGCGTCCGGGCCGAGGAAGTTGAGCATCTCGTAGGCGAGCGACGCCTCGAAGCTCGGAAGTGCCTGTCGGATCCAATGGTTCAGTGCTCGCTTGGTCATCCGGGTCGCATCGACAGGCCCCGCCGCGAGCTTCCGAGCTACACCGAGCGCGGTGTCGAACACTTCGTCAGCCGGCACGGCCTTGGAAACGAGGCCGATGCGTTCGGCCTCTGCCCCATCGAGGAAGTCAGCGGTGAGCAGGTAGTACTTGGCCTTCGCCATCCCACACAGCAGCGGCCAGATCGCCACCGCGTGATCGCCAGCACCAACACCGAGGCGGATATGCCCATCGGTCAGCTTCGCCGTTTCGTTGATGATGCTCACGTCGGCCATCAGCGCGACGGCGAGCCCGGCGCCGACAGCGACGCCGTTGATGGCCGAGACGATCGGTGTGTCGCAGTCGATCATCGTGCGAACGATGTCGCCCGCTTCGCGCATGACGCGGATCGTCTGCGGATAGTCGCCGACCTGTTCGCTGATCCAGTCGAGGTCGCCACCCGCAGAGAACGCCTTGCCGGCACCGGTGACGATGACCGCCCGAACCGAATCGTCGTCATCGACCGTGCGGAACACCCGGGAGAGCTGCAGATGCATCGCCCCATCGGTCGCGTTGAGCTTCTCGGGGTCGTCGAGCGTGATCAACAGCACGCCGTCGCTGTCGTCGGGCCGCTCGAAGCGGAGGCGGGTGTACTGCTCGTAGATCGAGAGATCGATGTCGCTGGTCACACAGCGCACGTTACGAGATCAGACGCAGCGCCCCGTATCCATCGGATTCGCCGTGACGGTTGCGAGCACACGATTGATTTCGGTGGCGTCGGTGGCGAACGCCGTGCTCCCGCGCGACTTGGACCGGGCGTACACGATGCCAATCACGGTGCCGTCGGGCGTGACGACCGGCCCGCCAGAATCGCCGACCTGTACATCTCCGGCAAGCTCGATGCCGCTCCGCTTGACCGACTCCTCGCCGTAGATGTCGTCGATCGTGATCGCCAAACGCTTGGTGACCTCGACCGGATGACTGCCGACGCCATCGGTGCGCGACCACGTGTGTGCCGTCGCGGCGCCAAGTTGCACGGGACCGGTGGCCAGCGTCGGCTGGTCGAACGCTTCGGTCGAGAGCACAGCAAGATCAGCTGCGACATCGAGCGCCGTCAGTTGGGCGGGCCACTCGGTGCCAGCAGCGTCGACGACGGTGATCGCCGTTGCGCCGGCGACGGTGTGGGCCACGGTGACCACGTGACCCGGCGCGCCCAGCACGACGCCGCTGCCAGCGCTGGCAGATGGCCCGCAGCCAGTGGCGAGGACACCAACGGTCGAGGCAGCCACATCCGGCCCGCTGATATCGGAGTCGTCGCGACCACAGGAAGCCAGGGCGAGGCAGGCGAGCGCGAGCAGCGCAGGGCGCCTCACGTCAGCTCAGGCCGCGGCGTCGGCGGCCAGGTGGACCGACCGTGTGGTCGAGCCCTCGGCATTGCTCGCGACCACGAAGTAGGTGCTGCCCTCAGCACAGTCGAGTGGCACGTCCAATGTCCCGGCTGGAGGTTGTGCGAGCCGGAAGATCTGCGTGGCGGTGCCGATTGCGATGTCGACGGTTTCGGAGCCGATCACCTCCCAGCGGAGCTGAACGGTCCCCGGGTTCGCGGCCGTGCAGTCGACCGTCGGAGTCGCCTCGAGCGCGAAGAAGGCAGGGACCAGGCCGACGCCTGGCGCCTCGGAGGTGCCGTCGGTACCCGGCGAGGTGAGCACCGGGCCATCACCAACGACCTCAGCCTCCGTCGTGGTGGGTTGCGCGGTGATCGCGGGCGTGGTTGCCGGAGTCGTCGCCCGAGTCGTTGCGGGGTTCGGAGCAACGGTCGAGGCGGCGGGTTCCGTGGTGGAACTCGTGGCCGGGGCGGGCGGTTCGACGGTGAGACTGGTGGTCTCGATCGGGGCGTCATCGTTGAGATCCCCGCCAACGATGATTTCGCCGCCGGTGATTTCGCCGCCAGCCGAATTCGGGGGCTCGATCGTGTCCTCAGGAGTGCTTGTGCACGCGGCCAAAGCGCTCACGCTCAGCGCAATGCCGAGAATGCCAAAGGCCGGACCACGCATGAAGCCCACGGTAGTGGTCGTCACGCCCGCAAACGGGTCATCGTGATCAGGCGGAGAGGTCGAGCACGGCCTCTGTCTCACCGTCGACGAACGCTCCGTTCGGCACGAAACCGTATTGCTCGTAGAACGGGCGAGGCGAGCCGCTGCCCTCGACCCAATGGGTGACCAGTCTCTTCGCCGTCATGCGTCGACACTCAGCGACCACGGCGTCGAGGGCCATCCTGCCGATGCCACGCCGCTGATCTCGACGGTTGATCATGAATCGCCACAACTCGGGGTCGGGGTGATGCTCGGTGATGGCGGTCAACATCACAAAGCCGACGAGTTGACCGTCGGCTTCGACGCCGAACGGCTTCGCCACGGTCAGGCCGCCTTTGTAAACCTCCGGCCGGAGTGCGTCAGCGAGTGAGGTCGCCACCGACGAGGCGAACCGGAGCTGCGAACGATGGGTCTCCAGCCTGCGCAGGGTGTGCACGTTGTCCGCGTCGACCTCGACGAGCCGAACTGCCGCTGGCGCGTGTCGCGGTCGATCGACCCAGTCGGCGCGATCGGCACGAGTCATGCCATAGATCAGATCGTCGGAGTTCTCGTCGCCGACCCAATACGAAAGTCGCGTGTGCCCCTCGAACCGAAACCCCGTGCGCTCGAGCACGTGCTCAGACGCCACGTTCTCCGGGTGCAGCATGGCCGAGAGCCGGGTCACCCGGTCATCGGACCACAACCGATCGATGAGTCCCTCGACCGCCTCGGTCGCGAAGCCCTGTCCCCACGCGGCGGGCGCGAGGGTGTAACCGATCTCGATCGATCGGCTGTCGAACGTGGGATGGATTGCCAGGTCGCCCAAGATCGTC
>JAJCXU010000426.1 GCA_029263275.1 Ilumatobacter sp. | reverse complement strand
GGGCCCAAGCCAGCATCGGTCGACGGCCCAGACGACCACGCCGACCCACACACCCCATCGTCGTGGATCGGCACGTTCTTGAACGCACGCTCGGGCACCATCTACGCCGGCATCGTCTGAGATCCGACGCAACGTCACCGGCGAAATGATCCTCGGACTCCCAAGAGAACCACGAAGGCCTGGCACCGAGACCGCAACCCCGTGAACGTCCGTCCGCGATTGGACCGCTGACGGAACGGACCCGAGCGTGCGCGACACTGGTGCCCCAAGACGCCGACGCAGCGTTGCGCATCGCTCGCACCCGCACAGCTCGGCCCACCATCACCAACCCAGGACCTGATGACCATCAACCTCCTCGCCAGCCCGCACGACACCGTGGTCGTCGCAGCGCTCGACAACGGCAAGGCGAACGTCATCGACTTCGCGATGATCGACGCATTGCACGCGCTGATCGCCGGTCTCGACACGACCGAGGCGCTCGTGCTCACCGGCCACCCAGGAATGTTCACCGGAGGGTTGGACGTCGGCATCGTCGACGGCGGCGACGACCAAGCCAGAGCGCTGCTCGCCGCGATGGGGCGGCTGCTGACGACGATCCTGCAAGCCCCGCGGCCGATCGTTGTCGCAGCGAGCGGACATGGCATCGCGGCCGGCGCAATGCTGATGCTCGTTGCCGATCACGCCATCGTCTCGGACCGACCTGCCAAGTACGGCTTCGCCGAGGTCCCGAACGGCATGGCACTCCCCAGAGGTGTCGTCGAGCTCATCGCCGCGAAGGCGAACCCGCAAGCGACCCTGCGCCTCGCCGCCCACGGTCACCTCGCAACGCCACACGAAGCCGTCGAGCTGGGGCTGTGCCATCGGGTCGTGCCCGACGACGAACTCATTGCGACCGCAGCTGACCATGCAGCCGTCCTCGGTGCGCTCCCAGCCGACGCGTACGCGACGACCAAGCAGCTCGTCAACGCACAGCTCGTCGAGCGGATGCGCTAACAGCAGGAATTGCGCGTGTTGTCGGTGGCGCCGGGAGCAATCCGGCGTCACCGTTCGGGTGGCGCAGAGCTGGCTCGGGCTGACTGGAACGTGGCGACGAATCCTGCGGAACGTAGGGAACTGCGTCGCTGTTGGCCGTGGGCACTCGTCAACCCATCGAGGGGAGCGCGGAGAGCGCGGCACCGCGTGCGCCGGCCATGTCGAGATCGGGGACGAGCGCGAACACGCAGTGCGCAGTCTGCTCGGCGCGTAAGGTTGTGTGGGTTCGAACCGTGTCGAGGAACCACGTACGGAACCACGCCGACGTTTCGACGACACCACCTCCCACGAAGAACGCGTCGGGATCGATGAAGTTCGCAGCGACAGTGAACAGCCGTCCCAGTGCTGTCGCTTGTTGTTCGAAGATGTCCATCGCCAGTGCGTCCCGATCCTGTTCGGCCAATCCTCGCAGCTGCCTTGCTGCATCGCCTGCGGGGATCCCGTGCAGAGGGTGATCGGGGTAGCGACTCAGCCAGAACGGCAGCAGATTGTTCTGGGTCCCCGTCAACGAGGCGAACGACTCGACGTCGGACTCGAACCCGCACGCACATACGGGAACCGGCTGACCGGGTTCGAGCAGGTCCGTCGACGGAATGTGGACATGGCCGAGTTCGCCGCCGGTTCCGGTTCCGCCGGCCACGATGCGCCCGGCTTCGATGACGCCACCTCCGAGGCCGGTACCAACGATTGCCGAGACCGAGGAGCGGTCGGCTGCCGAAGTGCCGAAGTGGTGGTAGTGGGCGTACATCGCTGCAGCATTACCGTCGTTGGAGTACACAACGGGTCGCTCGAGTTCGTCCTCCAGCGCAGAACGAATGTCGAAGCCCCGCCACTTGGGGCCGGAGAAGTTGATGGCTCCCTTGCTGGACAACACACCAACCGAACTCGCAGGGCCGGGCGTGTCGAGCCCGACCGACACCACTTCGTCCGAAGAGCCGTCGACGGCGGCGAGTCCGACTTCGTATGCCTGACGGAGTGCAGCGAGCGCGGCAGATGGGCCCTCGAGCACTCGACTCGGCACTTCCAGGAGCTCGTCGATCAAGAACAGCCCGTCGGTGGTTGCCACGGTCACGTTGTTGGATGTTCCGCCGACGTCGATGCCAACGACCAGGGAGCGGTCACTCATGTTCGATCACGCTCGTTGTCATCGATCGCTCAACTGAGCGACGCACTCCGGCTGAGGCAGCTGAGCACTGCGGGAGTCGCCGCGGAGCTGGACCGCAGGAACGTGGGAATCGAATCAACGTGGGTGTCGACGGTGAGTTCTTGCCCGCCCTCGTGGAGCTCTGTGGTGGCGGAGTCGATCCACGACGTGCCAGAGGGGAGCCACACCCGGCGACTCGGAGCGCCCTCGGTGACGATCGGTGCAACGAGGAGGTCGGGGCCGAGCATGAATTCTCCGTGCTGATGCCAGCAGGCGGAATCGTCGGGAAAGTCGATGAAGGTCGGCCTCATCGGCGGGGTGCCGTCCGCGTGGCAGCGTCGAAACTGCTCGCCGAGATAGGAGCGGAGACCTTCGCGGAGTTCGATACAGCGCGTCGCGATCTGCTCGACCTCGGGCCCGAACGACCAGATCTCGTTCGGGGCACCGCTTGCGTCGGGCGTCTCGAGGTCGGAGGGCCCACGCCAGCCATGGAGCCGGAAGATTGGACAGAACGTGCCGTATTGGAACCAGCGAGTGAGCAGTTCTCGGAACGTCGGGTCGTCGGGGTCGCCAAAGCGAAATCCGCCGATGTCGGTGGTCCACCAGGGCAGTCCGCTGAGTGCGGCATTCAGCCCGGCGGGGACCTGGGCTGCGAGCGCGGCAAACGTTGATTCGATGTCACCGGACCACAGCACGGTGCCGTACTGCTGGCTGCCAGCCCAGGCAGAACGAGTGAGCTGCACGATGTCGCGTGTTCCCGTGGACACCAAGTGCTCATGAAATCCTTGAGCGTGCAGGCGCGGATAGAGGTTGCCGACTTCGTTGGCCGGTCCTGCTGCATAGACGATGTCTGGTGCAATCGACCCGTCGATTTCAGGCTCGCAGGCATCGAGCCAGAACAGATCGATGGCGTGGCGGGTGTAGCCGTCTGAGATCTCTCTGCTGAGCGCGGTGCGTGCCGGCTCCGACGTTGCGTCGTAGATGTTGAGTTCGACCTCACCCGGAATGTCCTTCTCGCGGAATCTGTGGACAGCGGGTTGGCCATCGACGGTCGTTACGAGGTGGCCGTCATGCAAGAACCGTTGGTGGTTCGTCGAGCGCTCCCCAATCGTGGGCCACACCGACACCATGAGCTTCATTCCATACGATTCGAGTTCGGCAACAGCTGCTGCAGGGTCCGGCCACTCGTCGGGGTCGAAGCACCAATCGCCGTGGTGCTTCCAATGGAAGAAGTCGGCGACGATGACGCTGATCGGGATCTGGCGCCGGTGATACTCGCGTGCGACGTCGAGGAGTTCTTGTTGAGTGCGGTAGCGGAGCTTGCTCTGCCAGAACCCGAGTGCCCAGGACGGCATGTCGGGAGCACGGCCGGTCGCGGTCATGTAGTTCTGCACGACAGAGAGTGGATTGTCGGCGGCGGTGACCCAGTAGTCGATCTGGGGAGTGCACTCTGCAACCCAGCGCGTCCGATCATGGCTGAGTTCGACGCGCCCCAGCGACGGGTTGTTCCAGAGAAAGCCGTAGCCACGTGACGAGATCAGGAAAGGGATGGCCACGTGCCCGTTGCGATGTTCGAGGTCGGCGACGATTCCCTTCTGTTCGAGACGACCGTGTTGTTGCTGGCCGAGCCCGTAGAAGCGTTCGTCATCGTGCGCTGCGAAGGTGGCCTGGGCGCGTTGGCGCGTTCCGACGCGACCCTCTATGGACCAGGCAGAGCCTTCGCCGATCGCTGGTGGCAATTCGCTCAGCAGCGGTCGGTCGTCGCGATCGAAGAACGCGATGTGTCCGGCTGCGGTGATCCGTGCCGTGATCGAGTCGGTCGAGAGGGTGGCGAACTCCTCGGTGACCGTGAGGCGAGGCCGACACGGTGCGGGTTCGAGCAGAGCGTGAGGGGTCGCGCCGTTGATCGTGTCACTCGCCGTGCGGACGCGCACCGCACCGGCCCCCCAGGCCTCGATGCGCACGACCTCGCCTCGGCCGCCGCGCCATTCGATCGCGTCGTCGGCGTCAGTGAGCGAACTCATGCTGGATCGAGCGACGAATCGAGGAATCGAAACTCCTGCATCACGAGCGCGTACCGCGATCCTGGAGGATCGGGTGCCCGGTGATCGACGTCGAGCGCTTCGACGTGATTGGAGAAGTTCGCGGAGTAGACGAGCCACATGGTGTCGTCGGTGTCGCTCATGAACTTGGTCGGCAC
>JAJCXU010000425.1 GCA_029263275.1 Ilumatobacter sp. | reverse complement strand
TCTCGATGCGGTTCGGACTGTGGTCGATGTCGAGCGTGATGGCATACGGGGATGACTGACCCCGTACGTCGAACGTGCGGATGTAGGGCACGGTCGGAGCCTCGAGGAATGTGACGACGACCTGCAGGAAGTCGACCGACGCGTGGAACCCAGACGTCGCGGTGAACGATCCGTCAGACGGGTCGTAGGTCACGGTGGCGTCGTCGGTCTGAAGTTCGTTCACGTACAGGAGGCCACCCCCGTCGTCGCCGTCATCGAAGCTCACCACGGAGACCACCGGCATCCCTGTCGATGCGGCTCCGTTGACGGTCAATGAGCCATCGAGTGAAACTCCGGCACCCGTCGACACGATGTCGACCGGCACGGTGGTGTATCCCGGCGACGCGACCGGCGTGAACTCAACCGGAGGTGCGTCACCAAACGTCGGCGTCACCACCACCCGATCGGTGCCCGCTGGCAGATAAATCACCGCGGCGTAGTCGCCCGACCCATCGGTCATGATGCTTTCGGACGTCCCGCCGTCGTCGAGTACCTGCTCGTCAAGCAGCGTGGTGCCGTCATAGGCCGCGACAGCCAACGGAACGAACGTGTTCGCCTGAGCAACACCACCTGCGGTGACGCTGCCCGTCAAGTTGATTGACGTCGACGCGACGTCGTAGGTGACCGGGTTGGTCACCGACCCGCCGGTGACCGGAAGACGATCCGATGTGAAGCTGGAGTACGGATAGAACCGTGACACCACCACGACCAGTGATCTGGACCCGCTTCACACCACCAGCAGCAACACGACCCTCACCCTCAAACAAATGGTCAACGGTCTTGTCACCAGAACCACCACGCGTCTCCAACAACCGGGCCGGGTCCAACGACACCACACTCAGCGAACCCAGTGCCCCAGCAACAGCAGGCACCTGCAGTGCGGCCTGAGCGAGTGACGATGGATCAGGAGACGCCGATTGGGTTTCAAGGTCGTCGGTCGCCAGCGCAGCCGCCCCGGCAGACCCCTGCCCGCCGACCACCAATACGCCAGCCATCAATGCGAGCGCGAGCATCGCTCGCCCCATCACTGTTGCAGTCCCTCGTTGCATGCCTCGCCCATTCCTCGATCGCTTGTGCGCAGTCGTGCGCCACAATAAGAACGGCCGGTAACAGAGCGGTAACAGCAGGACGCGCGTCAATACCTGACGCGATCTGACCTGTCAGGCAGGGCGTTCAGCGACGCGGAAGCTGATGTCGCCGGCGAACTGATCGTCGACTTCCACCTGGAGGTCGTATTCGCCTGGCTCAGGAAACGACACGGCGGCGAGTGGGACCACGATCGGCACTTGGCGGCCCTCGCCAGGCTGCAGGCCAGCGGGTGGTGCGGTCTCGCGTAGCGCGACCTTCACCGTGGCCGTGAGCGTGGCCGTCGTTGCCGACTTGACCTTCATCACGATCTCGTGCGCTGTGGCGGCTTCGTGCGGGGGCAACCACACCAGCGTCGCCACATGGCAGGCAAACTTCGCCGGAAACGACGGAGCCGCCAGGCGGGTCAACCCACCCGATTGCACGAACAGCAGCCCTTCACGCACCTGTGCAAAGTCACAGAGGATCAGCGACTTCAATTCTGCAGCCATCTCGCCACCGTAACGGCGTCGCCTTGGTCGACCTGGCGGCCAGCGAATTCTGGTCGATCCTGCCAGTAACGACCTGACAACAGAGTGGTCACAGCAGGCTGGCACCGCCGCCAACAAACCGGAAACGAAAATGTCCCGTGACGACCACCGATGTCACATCAATCAGTATGAGGGAACGGATCGTGCGGGCAATCGGAGAAGTGACGATCGATGGAGCGTCGGTGACACAGCGCCAGCGGGCGCTGCTCGCTGCGCTTGCCTTGCATCGGGCAACGGGCGCAACGATGGACGCATTGGTCGACGCGATGTGGTGCGATCGTGCTCCGACGTCTGCCAGAAAGTCAGTTCAGAACCAAGTCGCTCGATTGCGCCACGTCTTCGGGCCAGACCTGATCGTCACGGACGGCGATCGGTATCACCTCAATGCGCGCACCGATGTTGCGGTCATCGATCAGGCCGCCGCTCACTTCGAGCCGCTCAGCGCGACGGCCGGCGACATCCACGAGGTCGCGAGCGTCTTGGCAACGTGGCACGGGACGCCCTTCGTCGATCTCGCCGACAGCCCTCAGGCTGACGCCGAACGAGCTCGGCTCGAGCTCCTGCAGGCCCGCCTGGTCGAATCGCTGACCCTGGCCCGCCTGACGGGTCATCGCGGAACCGACGCGCGCGCTGACGCGATCATCCAGTTGACGGTCCGGACCTCGACACACCCACTCCACGAGCGCGCCTGGGAACTTCTCGTCGCTGCGCTCCACATGGACGGCCGGCGAACCGAAGCGCTCGGGGCCTACGCCCGATTCGGAGAAGTACTCGATCGGCAACTCGGCGTCACGCCGTCGCGCGACTTTCAGCGCCTTCGTGCCATCGTCGACGCTGACCAACTACTCGACCCCGTCGCAGCGTTCGGTGGCACGACCTATCGCCCGGTTCCGACACTGCTCGCTTCGGCCTGATCGTCAGACCTCGAACAATTGCCAGCTCACGTGCTCGCCGGTCGGGCAATATCTGCACCCGTGTCCGGTGCGCACCGACGCCTGCAAGTGCCAGCCCAGTGCCGGGCACGACTCACTCAACTTTTCGATGGTTCGGCGCAGCAACTTCGAGACTCGCGAACGTGTGCTGTCGTCGAAGAACACGCGCCGCAGCGCCACGCTCGCATCATCAGCTGCACGTTTGAGGTCGTGTTCTCCAGCGCGATCTGAGAGTTGTCGCCATGCGTCGGGCATCAGCGCAGCGAGCTCGGCGGCATCGCCACCGTCGACAACGACCGACAACTCGGCTGCCGTGACAACTCGCTCGCTGTTCGCAACGAGATGGTGCAGCGCAGTGAGCCCCTTACTCGCTCTGACCTCGACGACTGGCTGCACGCCGAACCCCACGATGCACGGGCGTCCCAGCTGGAGCGTCGCTCGCACAGGCGCACTCGCTTCGGCCACTCGCTGCGAAAGCGAGACGTACCCCCCGGCGGCGAAGAATGTTCTCGCTGCGGTCAGCGTTGGGCGCGCCGAGCCGAAGTCGCCCAGCGGCACCGCTTCGGCCATCCACAACACTCGACCGAGTTCCAAGCGACCGAGTGCTCCCCAGATCGGCGCCCGAACATCTCCGATTTCGACAGCTGTCTCCAAGTCGGCGACCGCCCCCTCCACATCACCGGCTGTGCCACGCAACATCCCGGTGAACAATGTCGTCGGGCCAACGGGCGCTGCACCGTTGATGAAGTCGTCGGTGAGCGCCTCCAAGCGACCGAGCAGTGGCGCCAACGTTGGTCCGCCAACTCGCGAGGCTGCCCACGCTGCCGCGGCGAGGTCGGCCGGACCGATCGCGGCCACGTCGACTTCGGCGAGCGCGCAACGCGCTGGAGATGAATTGCCGATGAGCGCGTGGCTCCGAGCCGATATTGCGGCGCTCACTTGGCGAGACTGGTCGAGCCAACGGTCGACACGTCCGGCGAGGAAGTCGATCTCGGCAGCAAGCGGGACGGGAAGGTCAGCAGTGGAAACGACATCGGGAATGCGATGCTCGAGCAGCCCCTCCATGTCCTCCATCAACTGGCAACGTACCGTCTTGACCATGCTGACAGCGGGGTCGACGCGATGAACGTCGACCGACTCCCATGGGAGATCGTCGAGACGTTCCCATCGACCGATGCTGAGCTGCTCGCGCAGTGGGACGCTGCGGTTGAGTCCGCTACGGACTCAAGCGACCTGGTTCGCGCGTTGACGGGCCGCGCACTCGCGCTGTATTGGGCGACGCAAGAAGATGTGCTCGATGAGCCGTGGGAAGACGTGGCAATCCGACGGACCCACGACCTCGACCGGGCGGTCGCCATCGCTCGGGAAGTCGCCGACCCGGAACTTCTGGCTGAAGCACTGCTTGGCGTCCTCTACGGAACGTGGGGGCCCGACCGACATCTCGATCGCACGCCGCTTATCGCCGAGCTGGCCGAGCTCCGGCCCTCGATCACCGACGAGGAAGTCCGGCTCCGCACCATCGAGTGGGATGTCTTGCAGCACCTCGACAGCGGCGAACTCGACGCAGCGCGCCGAGCGATCACCGAGTTCACCGACGCCGCCGCTGACACCGAACTCGTGCTGTTCAAGCGCCGAGAGGTGTTGTGGCGCGGCTGCCTCGCGATGCTCGACGGGGCAATCGACGAGTCACTGCAGATCAACCAAGACGCGATCAGTTCCACTGCCAACGTGGCCGGTTCGCCGTTCTCGTTCCAGAACGTCGCCATCACCCTGGCGATTGAGCGGTACCTGCGGCGAGGCCTCGGCGATGTCGTCGATGCTGTTCGATCAATCCGAGCATCATCACCACGCGTCGGTGCGAACTGGGACACGGGCCT
The DNA here is from genome assembly GCA_029263275.1 of Ilumatobacter sp. GTDB lineage: Bacteria > Actinomycetota > Acidimicrobiia > Acidimicrobiales > Ilumatobacteraceae > Ilumatobacter_A. The sequence continues at coordinate 163 of JAJCXU010000425.1, read as the reverse complement.
CGCGTTTGCGCTCTCGGAGATGGGCGAACTCGACGAAGCCACCACCCTGTTTCGGTCGCTCGCCGCGGATCGATTCGCACGCGTTCCTCGCGATCTGAACTGGCTCGTCACGATGCAGCTCCTCGGCTTGATCGCCCTGACGATCGATGCCGACGACGACGGA
>JAJCXU010000424.1 GCA_029263275.1 Ilumatobacter sp. | reverse complement strand
ATCGGGGCGGAAGTCGTCGATCACGCCAGTCAGGTCCGTCGTGGCGGCAGGGTTGTACTGATCACGCGCGTGCCACAAGAAACGTTGCGGCGCTGACGGTTGATCATCTTGGCCGTACGGCCAATGGCGGTTGCGGAGCGGGAATCGGTACACGATGACGGCGCCCGCGGGGCACACGGTGGGGGCGGGCTGATTGGCAACGCACGCGACGGCGACATCGTGGCCGCGGCTGGCGAGGCCATCGGCGAGCAATTGGGTGCTCTTCTCCGCTCCACCGACGTTGCTCGGTGGATACAAGGTGTTGACAAGCAGGATTCTCAACGCGCCACCTTCGCGTGCGCCAACTCGACAACGGTGCGCGAAGCGACTCGCTGCAGTCGAGGGAGGGATCTGCGCACGACGCCAGCGTAACGAGGCCCCAGAGACCCTCGTGGACTTCCCACCCGCTCGCACGCATCCTCATTACGCTGCAGGCGTCCGCAACATGCTGTTCCGAGGGGAGCATTGGTGAACACATCCGACTCGCAGCGCTATTCGAGGTCTCCCGACCTGGTGTGGCGACTCGCGCCGGATCGCGTCATCGTTCGCAAGATCACCGATCCAGCTGGCAACGCTGCTGACCTCTTCGGCCCCGCCGCGCTGATCTGGGTCGCGGCGGAAGAGCCCATCTCTGCTGCACAGTTGGTGGCGGACACCGGAACACCCTCGGCCGTCGCAGCGCAGACAATCACGATACTCATCGACGGTGGCTGGCTGATCGAGACCCCCTCATGATGTACTCGGCGCTCGACTTCTGCTTCACGATCACCGCGCCGGCTCCGCTCGACGACGCACTCAGAACTGCGCTCCTCCCGCTCCACGTCAGCCACAGCGGCAACCGCGACGTCGCCGCCATCGTGATCTCGCACGATGACGAGGCGTGGTGGATCACCCACGAAGACACGGCCCTTCGCGCCGAGACAACCGGCAAGGCCCTCGCGCGAACACTCGAACACATCAATCAACGCGCTGCCGCCTCACTGGTCATTGATGTGCCGTTCCATGCCGCCGCAGTCCGCCACCCCACCGGCGGTGTGGTCGCGCTGGTCGGCTCGAGCGGCGCGGGGAAGTCAACGCTCGGTGCCGCAGCGCTGCGGGCTGGTTGGGGATTTCTCGCAGAAGAGATCGCCGCAGTCGACCCCACCACTCGCGCGGTCAGGCCGTACCACCGCCCGATTGGGCTCCGCAGCGGTGGCGCCGCTGCACTTGCGATCGGCTATCCGACGGACCAGACCGGCGTGTACGACGACGTGTTCCCCTGGCCAGTTCCCGCGGCGGATCGCCACACCGAGGGCACCCTGATCGGGATTGCCCTCGTCTCACGCAACCAGTCGCCGGTCGGGATCGACGACGTCTCACCCGCGCCCGCACTTGCCGAACTGATCGAGCACACCGTCGTCCCGGACGACGATCGCGTCGTCGACGTATTCCGAACACTCGACCGGATGGTCCGAGACACCCCAATCGCTCGGCTCGTCTACGACACGCCTCGGCAAGGAATGGATCTGCTCAATGAATTGGTGCGTCGATGGACCTGACGACCAGGCCGGTCGGTACCGACCCCCTGCTCCGACACGCCGCATCCTGGGGTCTCCCTGGCGGGCCGACGACACCGATCAACGTCGTCGGCAGTATTGACATCGATGCGTTTGCCGCTGCGGCGCACATGCACCGAGTGACCGGCCCCGTCCTCACCGCCCTCGATGCAGGCGCCGTCGCCGGTCCGGTCGACGAACTCCGAGATGCTGTTGCCGAACAGCACCTTCCGCTCTTGAACCAGACACTGATGGCAGAGGCTGACCTGGTTGTACTCGCCCGAGCGCTCGGCGAAGCCGGTCTCGAGTTCCGTGTGCTCAAGGGTCTCTCCACCGCACATCTCGACTACGACGATCCAGCCGAGCGCATGACCAGCGATGTGGACTTGCTCGTCCGAAGCGATCAGCTCGACACCGCAACAGAAGCGCTGAGCGCACTCGTCGACATCGAGGGTTCGGTGCCCGACCGTCGAGCCGCCTTTGTCACTCGCTTTGGCAAGGACCGGACACTCAAGCTACGGAGCGGTGGTTGGCTCGACTTGCACCGCATGATCGTTCCCGCATACTGGGGGCTGTCGATCGACCACGACCGGTTCTTCAGCGAGGCCGTCACCTATGAGCTTGCTGGGACTCGCCTGTCCGCACTCGGCACCGAACACCGCTATGTGCACGCCGTCCTTCATGCGGGGGCCACCGACGAAGTGAAGATGCAGTCCTTCCGCGACATTGCGGTGCTCAGCGCCGAACTGGGTGAACGGTCGGTTGGCGCGTTGAACGAGCCATGGCTTGCCCCGGTTCGCGGCCTCCTCGCGGCCGGCTGCATGCGCTTGTCGACAGTCCTTGATGTTGAGCTTCCATCTGACGATTGGGCAGCCGCCGTCCGGCCGCGCCTGCGCGAACGGTTGGCACTTGCGACACGCTCCCTCGACGGCAGCCGCGATCACTGGAGCGGCCCGCTCGCCGTGCCGCCATGGCGGTGGCCGGCCTACCTCTTGCCGATGCTCAACCCATCCGATGAATACCGCGCGTGGTACGGACGAAGCCGACTCGATCATCTCCGAAGCTCGACTCGGGCGCGGATCGACCGGCGGCGGAGCTGAACCTCAACCTGGCGCGTTTGACACCGTCGGCCCGTCGGCGATCCCGCCCGCTGGAGTGACGACGATCCCCGACCGCTCGAACGACTCGGTCGCTTCGATGACCCAACGCCGGACCTCGGCCTCACTCCACCCCGACGCGTGTGACATGTCGTCAACCACTCGCTCGACGCTGTGACCAGCACGGCACGAATCGAAGAGCACCGCCCACATCGGGGTCAGATGGTGCGCCCGCCTTCGCTCGGGGACGAGCACAACCAGTTCGACGTCGAAATCTGCAACGACAACGGTCGGGGCGATGTCGGGAAGCGCAGGCTGGCTCATCGAGGCCCTGTCCACGTCGCGGCAGTCACGTTCACGCTGCGGTGACGTCAGTTCGCCACGGATTCGTAGACGCCGTAGCTATGCCGATAGTCGTTGGAGGAGGACGTGGTGTCGAGCGAATTCAAGAGCGCACCGATCATGGGCGTCTCGAGCTGCAACAGCTGTTGTGTGGCTCGGGCCACGTCACGACGATCGCTTTGCATCGAGGACGCCACGAGAATGACTCCGTCAACCGACGATGACAGAACGAGCGGGTCGGCAACGGCCAGCACCGGCGGCGAGTCGACGATGACCAAGTCGAAGAGTTCACGCGTGGACTCGATGAATCGTTGCGCGGTGGCGCCCGACAGCAACTCGGACGGGTCAGGCAAGATCGGCCCCGAGCTCACGACCGAGAGGTTCGGCTCACCGTCGACCTTCCGAGCGACTTCTTCGAGAGATCCGCCAACCATCATCGTCGTGAAACCCACATCGTTCGACAGACCAAAGAACTTGTGAACACGCGGCCGTCGAAGGTCGCAGTCGATCAGCAGCACCTTCTGACCGGCCCGGGCCGACGCCACCGCAAGATTCGTTGACGTCGTCGTCTTGCCGTCG
>JAJCXU010000423.1 GCA_029263275.1 Ilumatobacter sp. | reverse complement strand
CCGTGCCACCGTTGGCGAAGTCGGCAACGCCGAACACGAGCTCATCAAGATCGGCAAGGCCGGACGCAACCGCTGGAAGGGCGTCAAGCCCCAGACCCGTGGTGTTGCCATGAACCCGGTCGATCACCCGCTTGGTGGTGGCGAAGGCCGCACCTCCGGTGGCCGTCCAGCCGTGTCGCCTTGGGGCAAGCCCGAGAGTCGCACTCGCAACAAGAAGAAGGCCAGCCAGGACCTCCTCATCCGTCGTCGTCGTTCAGGACGTGGCCGCCGCTGATTGCGGCTGCTTGAGAAAGAAGTACAGACACATGACACGCAGTCTCAAAAAGGGCCCCTTCGTCGACGAGCATCTGCTCAAGAAGATCGACGCCCAGAACGAAGCCGGCGAACGCAAGGTCATCAAGACCTGGTCGCGCCGCTCGACCATCATCCCCGACATGGTCGGCCACACGCTTGCCGTCCACGACGGTCGCAAGCACGTCCCGGTGTACGTCACCGAGTCGATGGTCGGCCACAAGCTCGGTGAATTCAGCCCCACCCGCACCTTCAAGTTCCACGCGGGTCAAGAACGAGGAGCACGTCGCTGATGACTGGCCCCAAGCTCAACGAGAAGTCCTACGTCGCCGGCGAACGCTCCGGTACGAAGGCCACCGCCAAGTACGTCCGCACCTCGGCCTCAAAGGTCCGTGCAGTGCTCGACCTCGTCCGCGGCCTCGACGTCAAGTCGGCCGACCAGGTCCTGCAGCTCACCGAGCGCCACACGGCGATCCCGGTGCGCAAGCTGCTCGCCTCGGCCGTCGCCAACGCGGTCAACAACGACAATCAGGATGCCGACGAGCTCTACATCATCGCCTGCTTCGCTGACGAGGGCCCGACGCTCAAGCGCTTCAAGCCCCGTGCCCGTGGCCGTGCATCGCGCATCAACAAGCGCACCTGCCACGTCACGATCATCGTCGCCCGCATGAGCGACGATCGCATTGCGATCATCCAGGCCCGCGCCGAGCGTCAGGGTGCCGGCAGCGGCCGCCCCGCCGCCACGAGCCGCCGCGACCGCGTTGCTCGCAGCCGTGCCAAAGACGACGACGCTGTCGACACGACCCCCGATGCCGACACCGCCGCCGAGTACGCCGCTGGTGATGCCGACAGCGACGGCGAGGCCAATGCTGTCGACGCTTCGCCGCATGGCGAGGGCTCCCACGCACCGCTCGATGATGACGAGATGCCTGAGGGCTTCCCGATCAAGGGCAACGCTCAGTCGATGCTGTTCCACACACCGGACAGCCGCTACTACAAGGCCACCAAGGCCGAAGTGTGGTTCGACACCGAAGAGTCGGCCGTCTCCGCAGGGTTCTCGAAGCCCGGAACGACCGAAGAGACCGAAGAAGCGGCAGACGCCGAAGCAGCCCCTGCTGCACATGAAGCAAGCGACACGGCCGCTGACGAGGCGGAGGAGAACTGATGGGTCAGAAGATCAATCCGTACGGATTCCGTCTCGGAGTCACCACCGACTGGAAGTCGAGATGGTTCAGTGAGCGGGAGTACAAGCAGTACCTCACCGAAGACTGGACCATCCGCCAGGAGATCATGACGCTCCTCGAGTCGGCTGCCATCAGCCGCATCGAAATCGAGCGCACTCGCGACAAGCTTCGCGTCGACGTCCACACCGCCCGGCCGGGCATCGTGATCGGTCGTCGTGGCGCCCAGGCCGACGAGCTCCGCCAGATGATCACCAAGATCACCGGCAACGCCAAGATCCAGCTCAACATCGTCGAGATCAAGAACCCCGAACTCGATGCTGCACTCATCGCACAGGGCGTTGCTGACCAGCTGGTCAACCGCATCGCCTTCCGTCGTGCGATGAAGCGTGCCGTGCAGAACGCACAGCGCGCCGGCGCCCTCGGTATTCGCGTCCAGTGTTCGGGTCGCCTCGGCGGCGCCGAGATGAGCCGCACCGAGTGGTACCGCGAAGGCCGCGTGCCGTTGCACACCCTCCGCGCCGACATCGACTACGGCATGCGTGAAGCCAAGACCACCTCGGGGCGCGTCGGCGTCAAGGTGTGGATCTACAAGGGCGACATCACCCCGTACAAGAAGACCAACGACGACAAGATCGCCCGCGAAGCCGCCATGGCCGTTGGTGAGACGTCAGGCCCGGCTCCGCTGCCCCGCAAGGTGGTCAGCTCCGGTGGACCCGCAGCTGCAAAGGCCGAAACCGCTGCACCCGCACCTGAGGCACAGCCGCTGGTCAAGGAAGCCGATCCCGAGCTCGAGAAGTTGCTCGACGAAGAAGAAGCCATCGCCAAGCGCACCGCTGCTGGCGAGACCAACGAGGGGCCGCGGATGCGCGGCTCGGATTGAGAAAGGGAGCAGCACCATGTTGATGCCCCGTAAGGTCGCACACCGCAAGCACCATCGAGGCCGCACCAAGGGTCTCACCAAGGGTGGATCCGGCTTGAACTTCGGTGAGTACGGCATTCAGGCGCTCGAGCCGGGCTGGATCAGCGCCCGTCAGATCGAGGCCGCTCGTATCGCCATGACCCGCGCCATCAAGCGCGGTGGCAAGGTCTGGATCAACATCTTCCCGGACAAGCCGGTCACGAAGAAGCCGGCCGAGACCCGCATGGGTTCCGGCAAGGGCAACCCCGAGTTCTGGGTTGCAGTCGTGAAGCCTGGCCGCACGATGTTCGAACTGTCCTACCCGGACGAAGAGACCGCGAAGCTCGCCCTCAACAAGGCGATCCAGAAGTTGCCGATCAAGGCAAAGATCATCACCCGTGAGGAGCCGATCTGATGGCTGGCAAGAAGAACGATCTGGCGGAGCTGTCGATGGGTGAACTCATCGAAGAGCTCACCGCCACCAAGCAGGAAGCCCTGAACCTCCGCTTCCGCAACGCAACCGGTCAGCTCGAGAACACTGCCGAAATCGGCAAGGTTCGCAAGCAGGTCGCCCGCATCAACACCCTCATTCGCAGCAAGGAAATCGCTGCCGCCGAGGCAGGACAGTGAGCATGAGCGAAGAAGCAACTACCCCAATCGAGAGCGCAGCCGATGACCGCAGCGCCCGCAAGGAGCGCGAAGGCACCGTCGTGTCGAACAAGATGGACAAGACCGCCGTCGTGGCCGTCGTCACTCGTGTTCCGCACGCCAAGTACAACAAGATGATCCTCCAGACCACCAAGTTGTACGCCCACGACGAGGCCAACGACGTCAACATCGGCGACAAGGTTCGTGTGATGGAGACCCGTGCGCTCAGCAAGAAGAAGCGCTGGCGCGTCACCGACGTGTTGGAGCGTGCAAAATGATTCAACAGGAATCTCGACTTCGCGTTGCCGACAACAGCGGCGCCAAGGAAGTCCTCTGTATCAAGGTCCTCGGTGGTACTCGCCGTCGCTACGCCTCGATCGGTGACGTGTTCGTCGCCACGGTCAAGGATGCGATGCCCGGTGCCGGCGTGAAGAAGGGCGAGGTCGTCAAGTGCGTCGTCGTCCGCACCAAGAAAGAAAAGCGCCGTCCCGACGGCAGCTACATCCGCTTCGATGAGAACGCTGCCGTTCTCATCAAGGACGACATGACGCCTCGCGGCACCCGCATCTTCGGCCCAGTCGGCCGTGAGCTGCGCGACCGCAAGTTCATGCGCATCGTCTCACTCGCACCGGAGGTGCTGTGATGAAACTCCGCAAGGGTGACACCGTCCAGGTGATCACTGGCAAAGACAAGGGCAAGCAGGGCGAGATCGATCAGGTCTTCCCGAAGTCCAACAAGATCATCGTGCACGGCGTCAACACGGCGTCGAAGCACAGCAAGCCCAGCCGTGCGAACGAGCAGGGCGGCATCATCGACAAGGACCTGCCCTTCGACGCCTCGAACGTGATGTTCGTGCACGGCGGCGAGACGGTTCGCCTTGGCTACAAGGTGATGGACGATGGCACCAAGGTGCGCATTGCCCGTCCGAGTGGAGACGAAGTCTGATGGCTGACACTGTAGAAATCCCCCGCCTGAAGGTGCGCTACAACGACGAGATCGCTGCAGCCCTGAAAGAGGGCCTCGGCATCGACAACGTCATGGAGGTGCCG
>JAJCXU010000422.1 GCA_029263275.1 Ilumatobacter sp. | reverse complement strand
CCACTTCGTCATCACGTACTTCGCAACGGTTGGCCTCGGCGCGATCGCCGTCCCACTCAACCCGCTCAGCCCCGCCCGCGAGCTCGAGACAGAGATCTCTGCGGTCGGGGCCAAGGTCGTCGTCATCGGGAAGCTGAGCGCTGCCACGTGGTCGAATGTCGACCGCTCGCACGTGCCAACGGTCGCCACCGTCATCAGCTCCGAGCAGGGGTTGGGTCTGGTCGACGCACCATCGCTCGATGATCTGCTCGAGGCCGCTCCGGTTCCGATCGTCGAGGTGTCCTCCGCAGACGATGCGGCACTCATCTTCACCAGCGGCACGGCTGGCCTGCCTCGCGCCGCTCGCCTCACGCACGGGAATGCCCAGGCAAATGTCGAGCAGAGCGCCGCAACGGGCATTCTGCAATCGAGCGACTTGATCTACGGCGTCCTCCCGCTCTTTCACATCTTCGGTCTCAACATCGTGATGACGACGGGGCTCGCATGCGGTGCCACCGTGATGCTGGTCCAGCGTTTCGACCCGCACACGGCGGCTGAATCGATCGCGGCCCGCAAGGTCACGGTCGTGCCGGGGGCGCCGGCGATGTGGACCGCCTTCACCCATTTCGACGAACTGGCCGCAGACACGTTTGCATCGGTTCGGGTGGCACTCTCGGGTGCGTCGAAGTTGCCGGTCTCCACGTTCCACGCGATGCGCGACCGCTTCGGCGTCGAAGTGGCCGAGGGATACGGCCTCACGGAAACGTCTGCGACGGTCACCACCTCACTGGGCGCGCCGATTCGCCCTGGCTCGGTCGGCCGCGCCTTTGACGGCGTCGAAATCCGCCTGATCAACACGGACGGTCACGACGTGCTCGTCGGCGACATCGGCGAGATCTTGGTCCGTGGAGACAATGTCTTCCCGGGGTACTACGGCGACGATTCCGCGACCGACGTGGTGTTGTCGGCTGACGGGTGGCTGCAGACCGGTGATATGGCAGTGGCCGACGACGACGGATTCCTCTATCTCGTCGATCGGGCCAAAGACCTCGTCATCGTCTCGGGTTTCAACGTGTACCCGGCCGAGGTCGAAGCCGTGCTGTCAATGCACGCCGATGTCCGCGAAGCCGGAGTGGTCGGCGTGCCACACCCGCACACCGGCGAGGCCGTCAAGGCCTTCGTGGTGTTGCGTGATGATGCCGACGTGGACGAGGAGACGCTCATCGAGTTCTGTCTCGATCACGTCGCTCGCTACAAGTGTCCGTCAAAGGTGATGTTCGTCGACGAATTGCCGAGGAACACCACGGGCAAGCTCGTCCGGCGACGCCTCGACGACGCGCTGTCCGTTTCCTGACCAGCGGCAACACGCTGGTGACGAACCTCACACGCTCGATTTCGGTCGCCTTTGTGAAAACGTGCACAAACGTTTAGCGTGGTCCCCGCATGGCCGGTCAGCGATCACGACGCCGAATTCCAGAGGCGACAGTTGCCCGCCTGCCGGTGTACCTCCGAATACTCGGTGAGCAGTTCGACGTGGGTGTCGGCAACATGTCGTCCGAAGAGCTCGCTGAGTTGGCTGGCGTCAACGCCGCCAAGGTCCGCAAAGACTTGAGCTACCTCGGTAGCTACGGCACGCGTGGCGTGGGCTACGACGTCGAATTCCTCGTGTACCAGATCCGCCGCGAGCTCGGCCTCACTCATGACTGGCCAGTCGTCATCGTCGGTGCCGGCAACTTGGGTCAGGCCCTCGCTGGTTACAACGGATTCGGTGACCGTGGCTTTCCCGTTGGCGGCATTGTCGACATCGACGACGCCAAGGTCGGTTCGGTCGTCGGCGGCGTGCGAGTGCGCCACCTCGACGACATCACCCAGGTCGTGCAGGCCCGCAGCATCTCGATCGGCGTCATCGCCACGCCGGGTGCGGCTGCGCAAGACGCTGCTGATGCGCTCGTCGCAGCTGGTGTGACCAGCATCTTGAACTTTTCGCCGACCGTCATCACCGTTCCGCACGGGATCAGTGTGGGCAAGGTCGACCTCGCCGTTGAGCTGCAGATTCTTGCGTATCACGAACAACGCCGGATCAATGCTGCGCAAGGATCTGGCCTGCAATCTTTGTCAGGGCTTTCGATTCCGGGCGAGTCACGCCGGGGCGCAAGCGCCTAGGGTTATTGACGCATGTCCATCCTTGTCATCGGCGTCAACCACCGGAGCAGCCCCGTCGCGCTGCTCGAGCGGTTGACCCTCGCGCCCGACACCTTGGGCAAGGCCGTTGCGGGGCTTGCACAGCGCGACAACATTCGCGAATCGGTCGTGCTGTCCACGTGCAACCGCACCGAGGTCTATGTCGTCGCTGAGTTGTTCCACGGCGCGTACGGCGACGTGCGTGACTTCCTCTGCGAGATCAGCGATCTGTCGGTCGACGAACTCACGCCGCATCTCTACAGCCAGCACGATTCCGCCGCGGTGACGCACCTCTTCGAGGTCGCCGCTGGTCTTGATTCAGTGGTGCTCGGCGAGGGCGAGATTCTTGGGCAGGTCCGCACCGCCTGGGAAACCGCGCAGCACGAAGGCGCTGCACGGTCCAGCCTCAATCTGCTCTTCCGGTCTGCCATCGAAGCAGGCAAGCGCGCTCGCAGCGAAACGGGCATCAGCCGAGGTACCGCCTCGGTCAGCCACGCTGCTGTCGAGATGATCAGCGACGTCATCGGTGATCTCGCTGGCAAGCGCGTCGCCGTCATCGGGGCCGGCTCGATGGGCGAAGGTGTCGCCGTCGCACTGCATCGCGCCGGTGGAGCACAGATCACTGTGGTCAACCGTTCACCCGAGCGCGGCGCTGCACTCGCCAACCGAGTCAACGGCGACACGGTCGGGTTCGAGCAGCTCACCTCCATCGTCGAGGTCGCCGACGTCGTCGTTGCCGGCACCGGCGCTGGCGACCCCGTCCTCACGGTCGATCTGGTCGCCGAGGCTCGCGCCAATTCCAGCGCTCCGCTCCACATCGTCGACATCGGCATGCCCCGCGATGTCGAGCCTGAGGTCAACGCACTCCCGGGTGTCACGGTGTTCGACCTCGACCACCTCAGCGCGTGGGCCGATCGTGGGCTGGCGCACCGTGCCGGCGAAGCCGATCAGGTGCGGGTCATCGTCAACGAAGAGGTCGAAGACTTCAACATCGAGTCGACTGCCCGCCAAGCCGCACCGCTCGTTGCCTCGATGCACGAGGCCGCTGAGCGCGTCCGCTCTGGCGAGATCGATCGATTCGCCAATCGCCTCAACGCGCTCGATGACGGCAGCCGAGATGCTGTCGAGGCGCTCACCAAGGCCATCATCGCCAAGCTGTTGCACGAGCCATCCGTACGCCTCAAGGGCCAGGCTGGCACGCCGCAGGGCGACCGCAATGCCGCTGCGGTGCGCGACCTGTTCGACCTGAGCTGACGCCGTTCTGGCTTCTGGCATGTCCACGCCGCTGCGCATCGCCACGCGAGGTTCGCGCCAAGCACTCGCCCAATCGTCCGCGGTCGCCGTGGCATTGCGGGCCGCAACCGGGCGTGAGGTCGAGTTGGTCGAGGTCAACACCACGGGCGACATCCGCGCCGATGTGCCCCTGCACACGATGGGCGGCCAGGGCGTGTTCGTCAAAGAGGTGCAGCTCGCCGTCCTCGACGGACGAGCCGACCTCGCAGCTCATTCAGCCAAGGACCTGCCTTCGGCCCCAGCGGACGGTCTCACGATTGCCGCATTCACCGAACGTCGCGATCCTCGCGACGCGTTGATTGGTTCCACCCTTGGCGACTTGGCCGAGGGAGCGACCATCGCGTCAGGCTCGGTTCGACGTCGAGCACAGATTCGTCGCGTCCGACCTGATGTCGAGTTCGCGGAACTCCGCGGCAACATCGACACCCGACTGTCGAAGATCCCCGATGGCGGTGCCATCGTCATGGCGGTTGCTGCCCTGCAGATCCTCGACATGACCGATCGCATCACCGAGATGCTCGGAGTCGACGAGTTCGTGCCGGCCGTCGGCCAGGGCTGCGTGGCCATCGAATGCCGCTCGGATGACGCCGACACCATCGCAGCACTCGCAACGATCGATCATGCGGCGACGCGCCACGACGTCGAGGTGGAGCGAGCATTCCTCGCCGAACTCGGATCGGGCTGCTCGCTTCCCGTTGGCGGTCACGTCGTCGACGGCGTGCTGCACACGTTCCTGGCCAATCTCGACTCCGGTGTCTCGGTCAGCGATCAGATCGAGTTGGGCGGCAACGTCGACGACGACCTCGAACTCGCCCGCGCTGCCGCGGCGAGCGCACACCGTGCCGTCTCATGACGCCCACCCGCAGGAGCTGACGTGACGTCCGGTCCGGACAGTAACGACGACGGCTCGGCGACGGTCGGCGAGCTCACTGGCTGCCGGGTGCTCGTGACGCGGGAACGTCCGGGCGAGCTCGGCCGCATGCTGGCCGAGCGCGGTGCCGACGTCGTACACGTGCCGCTCATCGCTGTGACCGACCCGCCCGATGGTGGGGCCGGGTTGCGACGTGAGCTCGATCGGCTCGATCACTACTCCTGGCTCATCGTCACATCGCCAGCAGGAGCTG
>JAJCXU010000421.1 GCA_029263275.1 Ilumatobacter sp. | reverse complement strand
GAAACCGATGCTCTATCCACTGAGCTACAGAGGCGGGGCCGGCACATTCGTGGGTGCCAGCAACGTGGACCGATTGTAGAGGCCGGTTCGCGTTGGCGCGTGCGCTCTGTGCGGGCAAGACTCTGGAATGGACTTCGCCCGACCCGAGTACCTCGTGACGACCGAATGGCTCGCTGAACACCTCGATTCCCCAGACGTGCGCGTCCTTGACGTCACTGCAAAGCTCACCGACAGATTCGAGAACCTTGCCGAGGAAGAGTGCTATCGACCAGGTCACATCCCGGGCTCTCTGTTCTTCGACGTCGCGTCGGGCAACGGTGTTCTTTCGAATCAGTCCGCGGACCTTCCTTGGATGTGGCCGACCGTCACCGAAGTTGACGCTGCACTGCGCGCTGTCGCCGTCGGGTCCGACACCAAGGTTGTCATCGTCGCTCGGACACCGCGCGAGGGCATCGATTCCGGAACGATGTGGTGCACTCGGGCGTGGTGGACGCTGCACCAGTCTGGAGTTGACTGCGCGATTCTGTGGGGAGGGATCGAGCGCTGGGAGGCCGAAGGCAGGCCGCTCACCGATGAGCCGTCATCGGTTCCGCTCACCGCGTCAACGACACCCGTGACGGTGACGAAATCGGGCTGCGCGACGAAAGCCGATGTGCTCGCCGCGGCGCAGGGCAACCACGCCGAGGGCGCGGCCGCCCCGGCATGTCTCGTCGACGCTCTGCCCGCTGACAGCTTCGACGGCACCGGCATGTCGTACGGTCCGCGCTCGGGGCATATCGCCGGAGCGATCAATGTGCCATTCCGATCGCTGATCGATACGGAAACCGCGGGGTTCGTCGACGCGACGACAATGCACGCGCATCTCAACCGAGCCGGACTCCTCGACGAACGCGATGTGATCACCTACTGCGGCGGCGCGATCGCCGCGACGGTCGATGCGTTTGCGTTGGCGTTGTTCGGCAAAACCAACGTCGCTGTCTACGACGGCAGCCTCATGGAGTGGACGGCAGATCCTGAGCTCCCGATGAACAATCCGAGCGCAACCGACTGACCACCGTTCCGTCGTCAGCCGCGGGAGATCAGCTGCTCGACCGAACTGCGCAGCACGTGCTCGGGCTGTGCGCCGACGATCGTGTCGACCACCGCGCCGTCGCGCAGGAACACGAGCATCGGGATACTCGACGCGTCAAAACGCTGCGAGGTCGCCGGGGAGCCGTCGACGTTCACCTTCACGACCTTCAACGACCCGGCGAAGTCGTGAGCGAGCTTCTCGAGAATCGGCGCCACCATCCGGCAGGGGCCACACCACGGCGCCCACAGGTCGACGAGGACGAGGCGCGAGGTATCGACCACCTGGGCGAAGTCGGCATCAGTCGCATCGACCAGCCACGGGAGTTCACCATGGCACTTGGCGCAGGTCGGCTTGCCCGACGACACGGCCGGCACACGGTTCTTCACACCGCACGATGGACAGGGCATCACGTTGGCTGCCATACATCCACGATACGGGTGCGAGCCCGGCAAGCGCAGTCCCGGCCAGGGCACGGACCATCACCACCGCCGACGTGTCAGCGACGGCGGAGCTTGGTGGCTCAGTCGGCGACTTCGAGGATGCGCACGGGGAGTTCGCGCGGGCCACGAATCTGACCCACGCTCCAGCGGGTGTCACCGGCGAGTTCGAAGCGCGGAAAGCGCTTGATGAACTCCTCGATGGCAACCTTCAACTCCAAGCGGGCCAGGTTCGAGCCCAAGCATCGATGGATACCGAGGCCGAATGCCGCGTGGCGGTTCTCTGCGCGATCGACGATGAACGAGTCGGAATCCTCGAACTTCCTCGGATCACGGTTGGCAGCCGGGAACGGCAGGAGCACCCAATCGTCCTTCTTCATGGGGCAGCCGTGGAAGTCGTTGTCCTTGGCGACCAAGCGGGCCATCGTCACCGGTGCATATGCGCGGAGGAACTCCTCCAAGGCGAACGTCATCACCTCGGGATCGTCGAGCAAGCGCTGGTGATCCTCCGGATGTTGCGCGAGATGCCACAGCGACGAACCAATCGCCGACCATGTCGTGTCGATGCCAGCGACGAGCAGCAGGACAACCATGCCGCCGACGACGGCGTCGTCCAGCTTGTTGCCATCGAGCTCGACATTCATCAGGTAGCTCGTGAGGTCCTCGCGCGGATTCGCACGGTGGTCATCGATCTGCGCCTGAATGTAGAGACCGAGGTCGTCCTCACCCTCGCGTGTCCCGGGCTCTTCGTTGATGCGCTCCAGCACGTCGTGGACGAACTGGCGGAACAGTTCCTCGTCCTTCTCCGGGAAGCCGAGCATCCGCCCAATGACGTTCACGGGAATGTTCTGCGCGTATTGCACCGCCGCGTCGATGACGCTCTCGCCGGGGGTGATCTCACCCATCTCGTCGAGCAGTTTCTGACACAACCGCTGGATCTCGGGCTCCCACGGCTCGATCATCTTCGGCGCGAAGGCCGGCAGGAGGAGCCGGCGGGCCACGTTGTGGAACGGCGGATCGCTGGTGATCGGCGGCGCGCCACCGATGGGAGCCGGAAGCGACCGATCGCCTGGACGTCCGACGCCGACCACGACGGCGCGGCTCGTGAAGTTCTCCGTGTCGTAGGCAACCTCGGTGACGGTGTCGTCGGTGACCGGCACCCACATCCCGCCGTATCGATCGGAATGGGCAACGGGACACCCGCCCTCACGCAACTCTTTCCACACCTCGGGAGCGGTCGGGTTGTACGCCGGGTCGGCGTGGTCGAAATCGGTGCTCGGGTCGGCAACCGGGCCGTAGTCGTCAGCCTCGTACGGCACCCGCTGCCAGATGTCGGTGCCGTCCGGGTCGCTGCCGATGATGAAGTCGTAGGGCTCGCCATCGCGCTCGGTGGCGATGATCTTGTTGCCCGTGGCCTCGTCGATTCTCGTCGAATATCTCGCAGTGTCGGTCATGTCATCCGTTCTCCGTGATGGTGATCGCGTACTCAGGGCAGTTGGACGCGGCCAGACGGGCCTTGTCATGCAGCTCCGCGGGGACGTCGACCTCGACGATCAACAGCGCCTGGCCGTAGTCGTCGACATCGAACAATTCCGGCGCCAACGCGTAACAACGGTTGTGGCCCTGGCATTTCTCTGCATCGAGGTGCACTCGCATCAGGCAGACAATAGAGCCCCGAGGGTGGCTGTGGCCAACTTTTTCGCACACTGTTCCAATTCTCGGCTCGGTTACGGTGCAGCACGATGGGCTTGCAGACATTTCGACGGGGAGCTGCGGTCGTTCTGACACTCGCGGCCATAGGGGCGTGCTCGGGCGGTGACAGCGAGGTAGCGAGTTCACAACCGCCAGCCACGCAAGTTGACGACTCGGCGGCATCGACCTCCGCCACCGAACCCTCCACCACCGCGGCGGAGTCTTCGACAGAGCCCACGACAGAGCCCATCTCTGCGCCGCCGACGACGACCCCCCGGGAAACGACCACGCAGTTGGTGCTCGACCCCGACACTGGCGAGGTCTCCGAGGTCGAGGTTGATCTCGATCAGCCAACCACGTACGCCGAGGTCGTCGACGCTGGCATCGACGCCGGCCTGTGGGATGAGGTCGAGGGGCTCACGCGCGCGCTCGAACACGCCATCGGCGTGCTTCCCTCCGAGCAAGTCCCCGGCGTCGACGAGATCATCACCGGCGAACTCACCGACATCTTGGTCCGGGCCGAAGACCTCATCAGAGACTCGACGGGCGACGCCGCTGCGCTCGCCGTCCTCGATCAGCGGACCTCGTTGATCATGCCGTCCCAAGAAACGCTCGACCAGATCGCTGAGCAACCCGGAGCAATACGCAGCGGGTTTGCCCGATCAGCAGCGCCGGCGTGCGCTCCGGTCCACCCAGACGACTGGGACAGCCAGGCGTGGGTGGAAGGGTGCTACCAGGTCGTCGAGCGCGACCTCACAGATGCCACGCTGCGCGTGTTCTACCCGGCTTGGTACGACGACGACGGCAATCTGTCGAGCCTGCCCATCGTCACACTCGGCGCGCTCGAGAAGAGCATCACGACCTACCGCGACCTCGGACGCGTGGGAGACATCGACGTCGTCTTCTCTGCGACCGACACCGTGGAGAACAAGTCGTCGCTCGCGTCGGCCATCGCGTCTCGGACCAATGGCATCGCTGACCAGTGTCGGATCTCGCTGTTCCCGGTGGCGTCCGCCGACAGCATCGACGAGTTCGAACAAACGATCGCGCATGAGGCGTGGCATTGCGTGCAGTACTACGACGGGATGATCTTCGCCGACGGCGACTGGTTCGTCGAAGGTGGCGCAGAGTTCTTTTCCAATGTGGTCTACCCCTCGGTGAACGACGAACATGGATGGCTCCGCAAGTTCGAAGTCGGTGTCGAGACCCCGCTGCACCAGATGTCCTACGAGGCGTGGATCTGGTGGCAGTACCTCTCCAATGAGTTCTCCCCGTCCTTCGTCGCGGATCTCCATCGAGAGATGTACGGCAGCGGTGGCACCGCGATCGGTGCGCTCGAGGGCTACGAAGTCATGCTGCACGACTTCGTTGCCGACTTCGTCGCTGGGGTCGTCGTCGACCAAGACGGCAGCGGACTGGGACGCGCCAGACACTTCGCGGTCCGCCCCCCGGTGGTCGAAACCGACGAGGGCCGCGAGATCGTCATCACGTACACCTCCTGGGCTCCGTACCGCTGGAGCGTCTCCTACGACAAGGAACTCCGCGTGCTCCAAACCGACGCATCGACGCGGGGGACGCGATCGATGGCCGAGTGGAAGAGTCGAGCCGACCGGGCGGCGTGGAAGGGAGTCTTCCCCGAGATTCGCTCCACCTGCACCAAGCCCAAGGTCTATGGAGGCGTCGCCACCGATGCCAGCACCGCCACGAGCAGCGACCTGATCGAGTTCAAACTTGTCATCGATCTGGTCGAGAAGGCCGAATGTGATCCGTGCCTGCTCGGTACGTGGTCTCTCGATCTCGACACGTTCGAAGAGTTGATCAAGTCGGCGAGCGCAAGTGGCGGGGGCATGCCCCCAGGCGCGACCTTCGAACTCGAGGGCGCCTACTTCATCTCGCTCGATGAGGAATCGGTGGTGCTCGAACAGCGCGACAACCTCACGATCGTCGCCAGTGTCGCTGGCGCCGGAACGATCCGGATCACGATCAACAGTTTCGCGAACGGCACCTACACGGCCGACGGCGAGAGCCTTGAGGTCAGCGAGCTGGTGGAGTCATTCAACGAGGTGAGCGTCGATGTCCCGTTCGGAGCGAACACGTTCAGTTTCCCGGGCGCGGTCGATGGGGCCGCCGGCACCTACACCTGCGACGAGAACCAACTCGTGGTGACGACCGGGACCAATCCCTCGATTACGTGGGTCCGCGTCGACAAGATCCTGACGCCGCCAAAGGCGCCGACCGATCCAAACACCGCCGCTCCCAACGACGACTGACCGGAGCCGCAAGCTCGCACGCTCAGTCCGATGGACAAATGGCTCTAGACCTTGTGATCGAGGCGATCCAAGGTTGAAGTATGAGGCTCGAAGGGGCTCCGTGTAGCCAATGTGGGGCCATCGGAACGGCAGAATTCTGCAAAGCCTGTGGACACCCACGCGCGACCGCCGCCAGCACCGCTGCGCCGCAGACGAACGTGCTCAC
>JAJCXU010000420.1 GCA_029263275.1 Ilumatobacter sp. | reverse complement strand
TCACGACGATGCATCACGGCGAGGTTGTTCACCCACACCACATCTCCGGGCTGCTGAGTGGCCTGGAGTTGCATGCCAGGACGCTCCGCGATCTCATCGACCGCGTCGAGTGCTGCCTGCTCGGCATCGGTGAACGGCACGCCAGACATCTCCGCGTTGAGCTCGGCGAGCCGACGGTTCATCCATGCGCTGAAGTGAGGCTCGTCACCGGCATCGGTGTGCCAGGCAAACGACGGAAGCCGCCGATCGTTGACGGCTCCGTCAGCTGTACTGCCGTCGCTTGACGCTTCGCGACGCGAGTACAGCCCGAAGCCGCGTTCGAGCACGTCGAGATGTTCGGGCTGAGCTCGGAGCAACTCGTTGTAGATCGCGGCCATGCTGACCAAGCCGTTTTCACCGCCGACCGGCGCCGGGCGGACGCAAGCGAGGCCGATGCTGTCTCCGCCGTCGCAGTGAAACGTCAGCTCGTCGCTGCTCTCGTAACCGCGCGTGTCGACGACACGCTCGGCTCCGTCGAAGCGATCGAAGACCTCGCTGAGCACCTGTCCACGCTTGTTCTGCATCGTCGGCACGCCGAGGTTGTTGCCGATCACCCAGAACAGCCGACGCAGCAATTCGGGTTCGTTGCTCGGCAGGCCACGCAGCCAGAAGAACCCCCTGCCGTGCCACAGGTCGTGAGCGAGGCCACCGATCGTGTCGGCGACGGAGTCGGTGATGACGTCACCTGCGTCAACGTCGATCCAGCGATGCGGATCATCCGGCAGTACCGCCGCAGCAGCAGCGAGCACCTCGACTCCGGCCGCATCGATCGTGGTGAGCCAATCGGACTCGTCGGTGAAGTCGGCCGAACGCCACGCCCGCGCTCCGGTCACCGACTGTCTGAACGTGTCGCTCATGTTGGTGCTCCTCCGGTGCTCGTCTCGGTGTCGGCCCAGTACGGGTCGCGCAGCAGCCGCTTCTTCAGCTTGCCACTCTCCTCACGCGGCAACGCATCGACGACGTCGATCGACTGCGGCAACTTGAACCTGGCCAGGTGTTCACTTGCATAGGCCATCAGCTCGTCGACGTCGACAGTGACCCCTGTCGCCGGTTCCACGACCGCCTTTACCGATTGCCCGAGCTCGGCGTCGGGGATGCCGAACACGGCGATGTCGGCAACGGTGGGATGTTGCGAGAGCATCGCCTCGATCTCGGCCGGATAGATGTTGACGCCGCCGCGCAAGATCAGGTCGGTGCGTCGGTCGGCGAGATACAGGAAACCGTCGACGTCCATCCAACCGATATCACCCACAGTGAAACGTCCGTCAGGCAGTTGGATCGAGCGGGTCTTGTCCGCGTCACCGTGATACTCCGGCGTACCGTCGTGTCGTTTGACATACACAGTGCCGACCTCGCCGGCGGGCAGGTCATCACCGTCGTCGCCGACGATCGACAGGGTCAACACCGGCGACGCTTTGCCGACCGTGCCCGGGTGCGCCAGCCATTCCTCGCTGGTGCACACCACCGGCCCGCTTCCTTCCGACGATCCGTACAACTCGACGATGGTCGGACCGAACCACTCGATCATGGCCTCCTTGGCCCAGCGGGGGCAGGGGGCCGCGGTGTGCATCACCCACTCGATGCTCGACACGTCGAACGAGGTGCGCACGTCGGCGTCGAGTTTCAGGAGACGCACGAATTGCGTCGGCACCATCGCAGTGGCCGTGATCGCTCGTTCCTCGATCATCCGCAGCGTGTCGACCGGGTCGAAGCGCGGCAGGATCGACAGTGTGTGGCGCTGGCCGAGCGTGCCTTGGATGACGCCGAAACCCAGCCCGTGGTAGGCGGGCGTACACAACATCGCTCGTCCGTCGGTCGGCATGTGCACGTTCGTCGCAAAGCCTGCTGCCAGCATGCCGAACTTGCTCGTCGGAATGTTCATGTCGCTACGGGTCACACCCTTCGAGCGCCCCGTGGTGCCGCCCGTGTAGAGCATCGGCGTGCCCATCGGACCGTCGGGCAACGGTGCGTCCGACTGATCGGCCAGCCACGCTTCATAGCCCGCGCCCAACTCGATCACATCGAGACCTCCGGCAATCTCGGCAGCCTCCCTACCCACCGATGTGTTCTCACTTCCGACGATGAGCAGACGCGATCCCGAGTCGATCAGCAGCTCTGCAACCTCGCTCGCGGTGAGGTGCCAGTTGAGCGGTACGTAGCGGGTGTGCGCCCGCACATTGGCCAACACCAACTCGGGCCACTCGACCCGGTTCTTCGCGAGTATCCCGAATGCCTGACCCGGCCCGACGCCGCGAGCGTGGAGCCCGTTGGCCACGCGACGCGAGCGGTCTTCGAGTTGCTCGAAGGTCAACGACGCGGTCGGCGACCAGATCGCCTCGTCGTTCAGCCGACTCTCCGACTGATCGAGCACGTAGCGCAGATCTGACGTCATGATGCTCCCAACAGTTCGTTCGGGTCGGCCTCTGGTGGACCCAACCTTCGCATTCGAGCGGTGAATCCGATGTACTGCCACATCAGGTCGTCGCCGTCTCGCCACCGTTTCACTTCCTGATCGGTGCCATCGGGCCGCAACACGTGCACACCGTCCTCGTAGGTGGCCACGACGTGCACGGGCGACGTGAAGTCCGCGGCGGCGACATCATGTACTCCGTTGTCGAGCGTTCCGTCGCAACGCATGTCGTGGATGATCCCACTACCGGTGATGACGATGCGATCCCCGGCCTGTTCCTTGCGCGACACTCGACCCAAGGCCGGGTGCTGAGCAAACGCCTCGCCCTCGACGAACACCTCGACGACCTGCCAGATGCCACGGAGATCTGGCGCACCGTCTGGCAACGGCTCGATGCAGCCTGCGAGCACGGGCGGTGGCCACTCCGTCCATCCGCCTGCCGGCGTGTATGAGACGGGAACGTCGTCGATGTTGGGTTGTTTCATCAGGAGTTCTCCCTGCTCACTGTCGCGCCGTTTCGGCCCGCTCGACATCGGCCGCGCTCGGTCCGCCGTCGAGACGGATCTCCACCTCGTGCAGCGTTCCCGAGAACGCGAACTCATCGTCGTATCGCGACGAGACGAGCGACCCGTGATCGGACCCGATGCTTGCGGCCAGCATCGAGATCTGTCGCATCATCAACGGCAACTCCGCGGTGCCGGCGGTCTCGCCATCGATCGCGATCTGCACTGTGCCGGTGGTCGGCGACGACCGCCGGAGCTGCATCGACAGCTCGCTGACTCCCACCGGTACGGCGACGTCGGACTCGACGATCACGTGGTCGCCGAATGCGTTGTAGTCGACGACCAGACGACCGTTCTGCACGAAGACGCTGATCCCCCCGCTCGAACTGCCGAACGCCCAGAGCACCCCCTCGTCGCCGTCGGCGCTGTCGACGCGAGCGGTCAGGTCGAAGCTGCGCCCTCCCGGCGAGGGCGACGACCCGGCAGCGATTGGGCTGACCGGTGGCCGGTAGACGTAACGCCGGTCGTGGCGATGCGGCGAATGGTCGTCGCGGACCGGCGCGAACAGCTCCAGCCCCCGATCGTCGAGCGGCAGGACACCGAGGCGGGCGGCCTCGGACCACCACAGCTCGATCAGCTCGGCGAGCTTCTCGGGCCGGTCGGTCGCGAGGTCGGTGCACTCGGATGCGTCGACGCCAATGTCGTACAACTCCCATTGCTCGGTGTCGAAGTCGTCGCCCTGGGTGTGGCGGATGACGGCCTTCCACCAGGTGTCGTCCTGCTGCGCAACGAGCGCACGTGACCCCGACTGCTCGAAGTACTGCACGGTGGTCGTTGCCGGAGCGTCGGCATCAGCGAGCAGCGGCGCGAACGAGTTCCCGGTGATCGGCAGCTGCGGAACGTCGTGGTACACATCGGGCGCCGTGACGCCGAGCAGGTCGTAGATCGTGGGCACGATGTCGGACACGTTGACGAACTGGTCCCGCTTGGTGCCGGCCTGTTCGGCAGTGATACCCGCCGGCCAGTGCACGACCATCGGCACGTGGACACCACCCTCGTGGGTGTTCTGCTTGTACCACTTGAACGGCGAGTTGCCGCACTGCGCCCAGCCCCACGGGTAGTTGGTGTGACTGTCCGGACCGCCGATGTCGTCGAGCCGATCGACGACGTCGTCGGGGTTGTCGGGGATGCCGTTGAAGAACTTCATCTCGTTCATGATTCCGAGCGGTCCCCCCTCTTGCGATGCCCCGTTGTCGGCCGACACCACGAAGATGGTGTTGTCGAGTTCCCCGAGGCGCCGGAGCCCGTCGACGAGCCGCCCGATCTGGTCGTCGGTGTGATCGAGGAATGCGGCGAACGCCTCTTGCAGGCGCGCCGCGAAGCGCTGGTGGTTTGCGGGGAGGTCGTCCCAGGCTTCGACGCCCGGGTTGCGCGGCGCAAGCTCGGTTCCCTCGGCAACGACGCCCAGCTCGAGTTGGCGTTCGTACCAACGCTGACGGGTGACGTCCCAGCCGACGTCGTATCGGCCCCGATACTTCTCGAGGTAGGCCGCCGGCGCCTGATGCGGTGCATGCGTCGCGCCGAACGCGACGTAGGCGAAGAACGGCCGGTCCGGGCGGACCGCTTTGCTGTCGTTGATCATCCGCAGCGTCTGGTCGATCATGTCTTCGCTGAAGTGGTAGCCATCTTGGGGTGACGAGGGCGGCGCCGCCACGTGATTGTCGATGACGATCTCCGGGTGGAACTGATCGGTCTCGCCTTCGAGGAAGCCATAGAAGCGGTCGAAGCCACGGCCCAGCGGCCACTGATCGAACGGTCCTGCTGCGGAGAGATTCCTGGTCGGCGCCAGGTGCCACTTGCCGGCGCAGAACGTGGCGTAGCCCTCGCGCTGCAACACCTCCGCGACGGTGGCCGCCCGATTGGAGATGTGCCCGAGCTGATGGGGAAAGCCGGTGCGGATATTCGAGACGTGGCGCATTCCCACCGTATGCTGCGAACGTCCTGTCAGCAGCGCTGCCCGCGTCGGCGAACACAACGGGGTGACGTGATAGTTGGTGAACTGCAGACCGCCGGCGGCCAGCGCGTCGACGTGAGCGGTGTCGATGTCGGAACCAAAGCACCCGAACTGGGCGAAGCCGGTGTCGTCGAGCAACACCATGACGACGTTGGGGGCATCGTCGCCTGGATGCACCTCCTGCTCGAAGAACGGTTCGGAGTCAGCGAGCGTTCGGCCGATCGTTCCGGGAAAGTCCTCGATCGTGTGGTGCGGCGTCGATCGGTTGGTCATGTCGTTGCTTCCTTTTCTGCTGGGCGTCGGGTCGAGGTCACCGGCTCGTCACCGCTGAGCTCGGCGAGGGGCCGGCCGCCGAGTCTCGGCCCAGACGTATGCAGATGGCAGGCAACAGTCCCGCCCGTCATCGTGGCGACCTCGTCGGGAAACGACTCGCGGCAGATGTCCATCACGTGTGGGCACCGGTCAGCGAACGGACAGCTGTCGGTCGGTGCAGCGCCTATGGCGCCCGTCACCCCACGGGTGAGGGCTCGACGATGCTCGGACTTACGGCGTTGCACATCGGGATCCGGGTCCGGAATCGATGCCAGCAGCAACTCGGTGTAGGGGTGAGTGGGCTGCTCGCAGATGGCGTCGGCAGGCGCCGTCTCGACGATGCGGCTGTGGTACATCACGACGATCCGCTCACACGCGTGACGGACCACGGCGAGATCGTGAGCAATGAAGAGGTAGGCCGCACCCGTGTCGCGCTGCAGTTGCTCGAGCAAGTTGATGACCTGACTCTGCGTCGAGACGTCGAGCGCGGAAACCGGTTCGTCGAGCACGATCAGATCCGGCGACGTAGCGAGCGCTCGGGCGATGGCGATGCGTTGACGCTGACCACCCGAGAACTCGTGCGGGTAGCGATCGAGATGTTCGGCTCGGAGCCCGACCTGTTCGAGCAACTCGGCCGCTCGCGCGCGACGGGCCTCGCCCTTCAGCCCTTCGTGCAACATGAGTGGTTCGCCGACGATGTC
>JAJCXU010000419.1 GCA_029263275.1 Ilumatobacter sp. | reverse complement strand
GTCGTCGTCGAGATGGCAGCGCGGGGCAAGCTCAGCGCCCAACGGGCCCAGCTCATCGACGACATGGCGCGAGCGATGGCTGATGCGTCGATCTGCGGTCTCGGCCACACCGCTGCCGGCGCGGTGCAATCCGCCATCCGCCTCGGCCTGATCGGAGCTTCGTCATGAACCCACGCACGGAGACCGTTACCCAAGTCACGGTTCGGATCGACGGCGCCGACGTCACGGTCGACGAGGGCGCCACGATTCTTGATGCGTGTACTCAGCACGGCGTCGACACGCCAACCATCTGCTACGCCGAGAATCTCAACCCGGTCAACGCGTGCCGCGTGTGCGTGGTCGAGGTCGAAGGCAACCGCACACTCGTGCCGTCATGTTCTCGTCCCGCCGAAGACGGCATGGAGATCCAGACCGACTCCGACCGAGTCCGGCACAGCCGCAAGATGGTGCTCGAATTCCTCGGCACGGCCAACGATCTCAGCCAGGCGCCGGAGATCAACGGGTGGTCCGAGCAGTACGGCGTCGACACCAGTCGGTATGCCGAGGGCGCGGAACGATTCGATCAACCGGTCAAGGTGCAGGACAACCTGTACATCCGCGACTACGACAAGTGCGTCCTCTGCTACAAGTGCGTCGATGCTTGCGGCGAAGAGGCGCAGTTCACCTTCGCCATCGCGATGTCGGGGCGCGGCTTCGACAATCGAATCTCAACCGAGTTCGACGTCACGCTGCCCGACTCGGCGTGCGTCTACTGCGGCAACTGCATTGGCGTGTGCCCAACCAACGCACTGCAATTCAAGACCGAGTTCGATCTGCGTGAGGCAGACAACTGGCGTGAAGACGAACAATCGGTGACGCGCACGGTGTGCTCGTATTGCGGCGTCGGCTGCAATCTCGAACTGCACGTGCAAGACAACGAGATCGTCAAGGTCACCAGCCCGGCCGACCACGAGGTCACACACGGGCACCTGTGCATCAAGGGTCGGTTCGGCTGGAAATACGTCTGACCAGCGACACCGTCAGCTCTCGGCGCCGGTCCAGTCAGCGGTGACCCGCTCGTGTCGTCGTCGGGCGAGCACGTTGTCGGCATACCGCTTCGCTGCCTCGATGAGGGCTGATCGGCGGTCGGCTTCGTCGGTCGGATGGAGCTCCAAGTGATCGAGCACCTCGATGTACAGCTGAGGACGTTCGAGTTTGCCGGCCACGTCAGTGGGTACGGCGGCCAGAACCGGGTCGTACCACTCGGTGAGCCATCGATGTCCGACCAGGCGGAGCGGCAGCTCGCCATCAGCGTCGACGGTGAGTTCTGCCCTGAGTCGGCCGATGTCGTCGAGGAGGCGATGGGCCTGATGTTCGCGGGCGATGATACCGGTCAGTTCAACGAGCTCGCGGCGGTGGTAGCCGCCCACGATCGTCGCAGGTCGGAACACGAACGCGCCTGACTCGGTGGCGTCGGTGATGACCGCTTCACTGACGCCGAACCCGAGGTCGTGGAGTCGGTCGAGGCGAGTTTGGAGCCCTGCCGGATCTTGAGGGTCATAGGTGGACGAACCGTGTAGCTCGTCCCAGATTCGGTCGTAGGTGGTGCCGATCCGAGGGGCGACATCAAACGGGTCGACCGATGCTGGCAGCTGCCCCGCAGCGGCGAGGTCGGCCAATCCGCCAGCGATGTTGACGATGGCCATCTCGACATCGTTCTGACGTTGGCCCCGCGTCATCTGCTCATGGAGTTCGCCCGTCTCGGTGTCGAGCGCATATGCCGAGAGATGAAGTTCGTCTCGCCGGAACAGAGCATTGGACAGCGAGCAGTCGCCCCAGAAGAACCCTGCGGTGTGCAGCCGTGCGAGCAAGGTGGCGATCGATTCGACGAGTGTCTCGGCCATCTCGAGATCGGGATCAATGTCGGGGCCGATCTCCGGACGCTCGTCGAAGAGCAGCCGGAACGGCAGTGCATAGTGCAGGTAGCGAGTGATCAACACCGGGTCGGGGCCGCCGCGCTCGTCGACGAGCGCAACGGCAGCGACGACCGGCAGACCGCGATCGTTCATTGTGCGCAGCAGCCCGTACTCACGCTCCGCGAGCCGGTTCGGGAGTTCCTTGAGTGCGTAGAACTGGCCGTCGTAGTGAACGAAGCGGACGATGTGGCGATGCAACCCGGCCGGCAGGTCGGTGAGGCGCGGGTGGACCCACTGTTCGAGCGGCGTGGCCCAGGGGAGGTCGTCGAACCTCGGGTTGGCCGCGGGGTCGAAGAGTCGAATCCTCACCCCCTCAACCTATGGCACGATCCGCCGGGTCTGGCGATCAACGCCGAGGCGGGATAGACCATCATGGTGACGATGGTGCCGACCACAGGGCTGCCTCTGCCCGAGCCGGGCCGTGATGCAGCGCTGGCGTTCGTGGCAGCACACTTCGCAGATCTGGTTTGTGACGACGTGCATGGCTCGGATGAGTTCTCTGGCGGACAACGGGCCGCGGATTCAGCGCTCGCCGCGTTCGATGTCAGCGGCTATGCGCGCAACCGCGACGAAGTGCTGCCGGTGTCACGGCGCGGCGCATCGGCACTCTCTCCATATGTCCGTCATGGTCTGATCACGTTGCGCCAGTTGTGGGACCACGTGGCCGAGGGGCCAGAGCGCGATGTTGCGAAGTTCCGCGATGAGTTGCTGTGGCAGGAGTTCGCCCGCCACTGGTACTCGCGGCTCGGTGCGAAGAGTCGGCGCGGGGTGCACAACGCGTTGCCGGCGACGGCGACGGCCGACTTCGACGCCGGCTGGGATCGCCGCATGGCCTGCATGGACAACACAATTGGCGAACTGTTGAACGACGGCTGGTTGGTCAACCAGGCCCGGATGTGGTTGGCCAGCCACTGGGCAATCCGCGAAGGCATGCCGTGGCAGGCCGGCGAGGACCACTTCTTCCGCCACCTGCTCGATGGCAGCCGCGCCGCGAACCGGCTGGGATGGCAATGGACCACCGGGGCAGGCTCGCCCAAGCACTTCGGATTCAGTCGCTACCAGGTCGAGAAGCGCGCAGGAGCGCTGTGCAATCTCTGCGAGATGAATCATTGGTGCCCGATCGAAGAGTGGCCCGACAACCCTCCGCTCGATCCGATCTCGGAGCCGGTTGAGCTTCGACGCGACCCGCATGGCATTCGTACGTCTGGGCCAAAGCATGTCGTCGAATCGCGGCTTGCCGACACGGTGTGGCTCACAGCCGAGTCGCTGGGTATCGCCGATCCGGCGGTGTTCGCTCGCCCCGGACTACCAGTCGTCTTCGTCTTCGATGAGCAGTTGCTCGCCAGGCTTCGGCTCAGTTCCAAACGTCTCGTGTTTCTCGTCGAGACGTTGGCCGAATTCGGCGCGACGAACACGTTGGAACTCCATCTCGGCGACCCGATTGCAGTACTCCAGGATCGGGAGGTCGCCGTGACGTTCGCGCCCGTCCCGGGGTTCAGATCACGTGCAGAATCGATCATTCCCGCTGAGACGCACCCCTGGCCGTGGCTGGCCGCGCCACGCAACGGCCCGATCAGCAGCTACAGCGCCTGGCGCAAGTCCGTCCGTATCCACCGTTGACGGGCAGCGCGAAGAGTGACCGGGCCTTGGCGAGCGCGGTCTGGCCGACTTCGCTCCCGACGATGTCGGACGAAGTCGTCGTAGGCTTTCGATCCCCATGCGTCGTTGGCAATCGAGTGTCAGTGACCGGGTGGGGTCTCCGACGTCGGGTCACGTTGCGACATTGATGGGGTCTCCGTCGAAGTTCTCGGCCGGCTGGTGAGCCAGCTCCACGAATTCTGCGGCCGCGTCGCCGTACAGCAACACGGGTGCGGTCGCCGCCATCGGCACGATCAGGCCAGTGATCAAGAAGGCGACGGCGACGAACAACCAGAGCGCCAGGCCGCTGAAGCCAATCAGCAGGAGTATCTGCAGTGCGCTGTTGAGCACAAAGGCGATGGCGACGAATGTGCCCACCGTGAAGGCGGTGCGCCACCATCGACCGGCGACAAGTTCGCTGCTCCGGGCGAGCGCCGCCGCTCCGGACAGGCCTTCGGTCGCGGCAATCGGCACGGCGAACTGGTAGCGGACGAGCTGGCGGATCGCCCAGGGCATCCCGACGATGGAGAAACCGAGAATGAACACGATGGCTGAGGCGCGCAGCGCGGTCAGTGCAATCGCTGTGGCTCGGCTCCGTATGAGCCGCATCGCTGGCAGCACGGGCCGGTCGCGTTCGTCGCGAGCCAGATGCCAATAGGCAGACACGAGCGCGACGGACAGCCCGTACATCACCGTGGTCAACACGCCCGCGACCGCTGTGGCCGCGTTGTAGGAACCGATCGCGCCGACCACAGCGACGATCACGGCTGCAGGGACGTACACGAGACCGAGGAGCGTCAGCGCTCCACGTGTGATCCACGCGGACGTTGCCGCGGTGCGCAGCATCTGACCGACGCGACGACGGTGTCGCAGGGGTACCGCCGGGACGCCAGTCCACTCGGTGCGCCGAGCAGCGAACCGCAAACCGAGCCCGCCGGCGACGAGCACCACGATCAGCCGGAGCGGTGAGACCTGCACCGCGCGCAGCTGATTGGAGCCGAAGTCGACCACGCTGCAGAACGTGGTGAGTGCCGTGGCGTTGTTCTCGTCGCCGCCTGGGATTTCGACGCTGCTGCTGCGCAGGTCGTCGTGCCAGTCGATGGGGCGAAGCCACTGGTCTTTGCTGGTCGGTCCGGTCGGTCCGTTGAAGGGGCCGCCATGGCGCTCACCCCATCGTCCGTCGAACTCGAGCCACGCAAACTCGTCGGTGGCCGACGTCGCTTCGGTGGGGAGGAGAATGACGGCGGGGTCAACCGTGCGGGACGGTCCGGTCGTGGTGTCGCATCCGAACCCCTCCGATGCAGATCGGCCGAGGTGGATGGTCGAGGCGTAGTAGCTCGCGTGCGAGCCGGCAGAGGAGTAGACGACGGGCCGATCGCCAACCCGCTCCAGTTTGTCGTCGTCCCACGAGGCGCGCTCGCCGCCTTCGTGCTGCGCATAGCCGACGCTGACTGGATCTTGGGTCAATGCTTCTTCGGGCGTCGATGCGTTGAAGAGGAGCTGGATGAACTCCCAATCGCTCTCGTGCTTGTTGTTCCAGTCGTTGAAGTACCAGTAGATCCAGTACTGCACGACGAGCTGGTCGGGCTCGTCGTCCTGTTGCGCGACGTGGGCGTACACCACCGAGTCGAGGTCGTCGGTGTAGTTCGCGAAATCACGTTCGTAGACGCACTCCGGTTCCAACGCGAGACCGTTGAAGTCGAGGAAGAAGCCCTCGCCGCGGCCGTAGAGGTCCGCAGCTGTTGGTCCGCGAGTGACGACCGGGTCGCCGACGCCGGCTTGGCGCAGCAACACGTCGTCGTTGCCGATGACGATGTCGACGGCGGTGGGTTCGAATGCCTCACCGTCGGTGTCGCACGGTCCTGACTGTTCCTTGAGTCGAAACGACGGAGCATGGCGTTCGGCGAGTTCGCGTGCGGCATCGTCGTCGGCCAACGCCGAGTCAGGCGTCGTGCCGACGAGCAGTGCCGACACACAGAGCAGCGCGCCGGCACGAATGAGGGCGCGTGGTACGGGCGAGCGCTCGTCGTGTCGGGACATGGCCAAACGCTAGTGGTCCGCCGAGTCCGCCTCGCGTTGGTCACCTGGGCTCGGCGGGGCCACGTGGTGTCGGCCAGACTGCCGCCATGGATTTCGATCTTCCCGCAGACGACCATCCGGCGCGTCTCGCCGTTCGTGAATGGATTGCGGCGAACCCCGACCCGACCGGCAAGGACATGGCCGAGGCGGGCTACGTGGTCCCGCATTGGCCACAGCCGTACGGCCTCGAGGCCAATCCGATCGAGCAGATCGTCATCGACGACGAACTCGACAAGGCGGGGGTTCGTCGACCGAGTAATGCCATCGGGATCGGCTGGGCGGCACCGACGATTCTGCTCGCCGGCACCCAGGAACAGCAGGATCGCTACTTGCCGAAGATCTTCAGTGGCGAGGAGATCTGGAGCCAGCTGTTCTCCGAGACCGAGGCGGGCAGCGACCTTGCCAACCTGGCGACAACGGCGGTGCGAGACGGTGACGAGTACATCGTCAATGGTTCGAAGATCTGGTCGAGCGGCGCACACCACTCCCAGTTCGGCATCCTGATCGCGCGCACCGATCCCGATCAGCCGAAGCACAAAGGCATCTCCTACTTCATCTGTCCCATGGACACGCCGGGTCTCTCGATGAGCCCGATCGTCGACATGACAACGGCCCACTCGTTCAATCAGGTCTTCTTCGACGACATGCGCCTCCCCGCGTCGCTGCGCGTCGGTGAGGAGGGTGATGGGTGGCGGCTGGCGAAAGTCACGCTGTCGAATGAACGGGTGTCGTTGTCGTCATCGGGCTCGCTCTGGGGTGTTGGACCGTCGGCGGAACAGCTGCTCGATCAAGTGCGGGAGAACGGCGGCATCGATGATCCGAGCCTCCGCGATGTAGCGGCCAAGCTGCACATCGATGCCGAACTGCTCCGGCTCAACCGCCTGCGCAGCCTGAGCGCCACGCTCAACGGGAAGACCCCGGGACCTGAGGCCTCGATTCTCAAGATCATGGCTGACGAGCACGGCCAGAAGGTGATGTCCCTGGCCAAGGCCTTGGCCGGAACGAGTGGCATGCTCGCCGGCTCGGGTCCTGTTGGGTCGCTGCCGGATGCGATGAGCGGTGGTCCCACCGAGAACAACCTCGATGGGCTGAACGGTTTCGACGAAGTCGATCCGATCTGGCACTACGGCTATCTGTTCCACCCGGCGCTGACGCTCGGCGGCGGGACATTTGCCGTGCAGCGCAACATCGTTGCCGAGCACGTGCTGGGTCTGCCGCGCGAGATCAACGCCGAGCAAGGCATGACCTGGTCCGAGGCTCGCCGCCCAGGCGTGTTGTAGCTCGCCGCCGGTTCCACCCCGGACGCTCAGGAGGCGCTCAACTTCAAGGGATCGTCTGGATCTGCGCGATGCGTGGGCGATTGGAGCGGATTGGCCACCCTGGGTGACCACGTAGCGTGGTTCTTGAATGCGCGGAGTGGTTCTTTCCCGTAGAGTTGCGGGCTCAATGAACGACGCGGACCGAATCGCGGGCCGAGAACGAGGCCGCTGTGTGACGCCCTGGCGCGCGGGTCGGAACAGGTTCGTGCGTCTCGCCGGGCGGGTCATCGCGGGGCTGAGCGTCGTTGCACTCGTGCCCCTGGCCTCGGTGGGTGAATCACAGACCGCGGCGGCGGCAGGCCAGACCTTCGTCGTCAATTCGGTGGGCGACCAGTTCGACGCGACCACCGCCGACGGTGTCTGTTC
Organism: Ilumatobacter sp.; assembly: GCA_029263275.1. Taxonomy (GTDB): domain Bacteria; phylum Actinomycetota; class Acidimicrobiia; order Acidimicrobiales; family Ilumatobacteraceae; genus Ilumatobacter_A. The sequence continues at coordinate 5,028 of JAJCXU010000419.1, read as the reverse complement.
GATTGTTGCGTCGCCCGGCACCTGCACGTTGCGCGCCGCGCTGCAGCAGGCGAATGCCACTGCAGGCCATGACCGCATCGAGTTCGCCATTCCGGGCACGGGGCCGCATCGCATCACTCCCGCCAGCAAGTATCCGACGATCGTCGACGCTGCCGGGGTCACCATCGATGGATACACCCAAGCCGGATCCTCGATGAACACCCTCGAGCACGGCTCCAACGCCGATCTCCAGATCGAACTCCGAGGCCAGGGTCCGAGTGGCATCGACGGCCTGTACTTCCAGTCGTCCAACAACGTGGTGCAGGGCCTGGCCATGTTCGACTTCAAGCGCACCGTCCGGTTCTGGGGAAGCGTTGCGCATCACAACGAGTTGCTCGGCAACTTCATCGGAACCGATGCATCGGGCACCTTTGGTCAGCCGGCACGGGTGGTCAACAACAACGGAGTTCATATCGAACGCGGTGCATCCGACAACTCGATCGGCAAGCCCGGTCGGGCGAATCGAAACGTGCTCTCCGGCAACGGCGACAAAGGGGTCGCCGTCTACAACAACGGCTCGGACCGCAATCTCGTGCGGAACAACGTCATCGGACTCTCGCCATCAGGCGACCGTCTCCGCAACTGGGGCCACGGCGTCGACATCAACTACGACGCGAGCGACAACGTGGTCGGTGGAACGGGTGTCGAGGAGCGCAACCTCATCTCGGGCAATGAATTGTCAGGGGTCGAGATCTCACACGACCAGGGCGATGCGTCGACCACCGGGAACGCCGTCATCGCCAATCTGATCGGCACGAATCTCGACGGCACGACCGGCAGCGCGCTCACTCGCAATCACGAGTTCGGCGTCAACCTCGAGGGCAAGCCGACCTGCCCGACCGTCGCGTCGTGCGGCCCCGACATCCACGACAACCTGGTCGAAGGCAACACGATCGTTGGCTCTGATGCCGGGGTCATGATCTGGAAGGGCGCCCACGACAACGTGGTGCGCAACAACCGGATCGGCCTCCTCCCCAATGGGACCATCGCAGCGTCATCGGCGCACACGATCTGGGGTGTGCTGATCGAAGCGGGAGCATTCGACAACTTGATCGACAGCAATGTCATCGCCGGTGTGCTCGACGGCATCCAGGTTCGGCCTGACAACGACTACACGAACGAACCGACCAACCCTGACATCGCGACGGGCGGCAACACGTTCCGACGGAACTCGATCTGGGGCATCGTCAACGGTTTCGGCATCGACATCGCGCCGATCAGTTCGGTCAACGACACACCCGCTGAATTGAACGCCGATCTGCAAGGGGCGATTGTTCGGCCGGCCATTGCCGCAGCGAACGAGGACGAGGTGCAGGTTGCTGGCTGCGTGGGGTGTCTCGTCGAGTTGTTCCGCACTGATGCCGGCCTCTCGTCGCTGTACGGGCAAGGGCGTGAATTTGTTGCCGATGCCATCGTCGGGGCATCTGGCTTTGCGACGTTCGTCTTGCGTGCATCAAATGCCGACCCCTACATCCTGAACGCGAACGAACGGGTGGCTGCGACGGTGACCGACGCGGTCGGCAACACCTCGGAGTTCTCGCTGCGGGTCGTCGTCGCCGAAGGGTCACTCGGCGAGCCCACGACCACCACGACCACTACAACAACCACCACGACCAGCACGACCAGCACGACGACGTCCACCAGCACCACGACGACCACCACGACGGTTCCGCCAAGTGACGGCGGGCTCGCTGTGGCACGGCGTTGCGGACCGACCTGCTGAGGTTCGTGCGGAGAGACCGGGCGCACTCGGCTCCACGTCGCTAGGTTCGATGTCGTGAACGACGCAGCACTTGGATTTGGCATCGACATCGGCGGAAGTGGCATGAAAGCGGCCATCGTCGACCTCTCGACCGGAGAGCTCGCGTCTGACCGCTACCGCATCGATACACCGCAACCCGCCACCCCCGAAGCAATGGGCGAGGTGTTGTGTGAGCTGGTCGCTCACCACCAATGGAGCGGGCCGCTCGGTGTCGCCTTTCCCGCCGTCGTCCGTCGTGGGGTCGTTGGTTCCGCGGCCAACATCGACAAGAGCTGGATCGACGTCGACGCTGACGCGCTGTTCACCGAGGTGAGCGGGCTCGATGTCCACATGCTCAACGACGCCGATGCTGCGGGCATCGCCGAGATGCGGTTCGGCGTCGGCGCACTCCCCGACGGTTCGCCTTGGCCCGGCGTGGTGATGATGCTCACCTTCGGCACCGGTATCGGGTCAGGGCTGTTTGTCGACGGCATCCTCGTCCCGAACACCGAACTCGGCCACCTCGAACTCGATGGGCATGATGCCGAATCGAAGGCGTCGGCCAAAGCGCGTGAACGCGACGACCTCAGCTGGAAGGAATGGGCCCCACGCGTGGAGCGCTACCTCCGTCATGTCGAAGCGCTCTTCTCACCTGATCTCTTCATCGTCGGTGGCGGAGCGAGCAAGAAGCCCGACAAGTGGCTCCCGCTCATCGACATCGCGACGCCGATTCTGCCAGCCGAGATGGCCAACAACAGCGGAATCGTGGGCGCCGCCTTGGCGATGCACGACGTCTCGGCCTGAGCTCAGTCCGCGCTGACTGAGCGGGCTGCCCTCGACGCGGAGCGGCCCTGGAAGCCGATCACCGTCATCGTGATCGCCGTGAGCGGCACGACGAAGAACAACATCACGTTGCCGTAGTCGTCGCGGATGCTGTGCTCGCTTGCGTCGAGGATCAGCCACGTGATGTAGCCGGCATAGAACACAAAGAAGAGCGCGCCTTCCCACCGCATCAGCACGTGGCCGTTGGCGAAGATCGGCAGACACGCCACGGCGACCACGATCATCACAGGGAAGTCAACCTGGATGGCGCTGGCGGCGACCGGGATTGCATTTGGTGCAACCGATGCAGTCACGCCCAGCACGGCCAGCAGGTTGAACAGGTTCGAGCCGATCGCATTGCCGACGGCAAGGTCGCGTTCGCCGCGAAGTGCGGCCAACACGGAGGTGGCAACTTCGGGGAGCGAGGTGCCGATCGCGACCACGGTGAGGCCGATCACGAGGTCGCTGACACCGAGATCTGTCGCGATGTCGGTGGCTGCGCTGACGAGTGCCTGTGAACCGGCGACGAGCAGCACCAGGCCACCGGCCAGGAAGCCGACATCGGTCCAGGGGCTGACCTGTTCCAGGGCGGCGGGATCCACCACGTCGTCGAAGTCACTCGCGACGGCGCTGGGTTGTCGCCGGGCCGCCGTGACGGTCCACACCAGATACGCAATGAGCGCGCCGACGAGAACGAACCCCTCGATTCGACTGAGTTGCTCGTCAAGCGCCATCAACAAGACCAGCACCGAGGCCCCGATCATGATCGGGACGTCGATGCGGACGATGCGGTGCGCGACGACGAGTGATCCGCCGATCGTTGCCGACACTCCGAGGGCGAGGAGGATGTTCGCGATGTTCGAGCCGACGACATTGCCGAGCGCAATCGCTCCAGCCTCGTCGCTGCCGCGCACGACGTCGCCGATGCTGACCGCAAGCTCGGGGGCACTCGTTCCGAACGCGACCACGGTGAGGCCGATTACCACGCTCGACATTCCGGTGCGAGCCGCCAGCCGCGCCGCGCCGCGGACCAGCCCTTCGGCACCGATCACGAGTCCGACCACGCCAACGACGAGGAGGACGATCGAAGTGGCGGTCATGGCGAGAGATGAGGATATTGGCCCGCCGGTGCAATCGGCAGGCCAGACCGGGTCCTGTCAGCGCGACCGGCGCCGGGCGCGGTAGCGGTCCTCGACGCGAGCGCGAATGTCGATGCCGAGTTCTTTGGGGGCGCTCACGACGCCGGCGCGTTCAGCGAGGATCTCGTTCAACTCGGCACCGATCAGGAACACCAGGCAGGCGAGCCACAGCCAGGTGAGGGCGAGCAGCGCGGTACCGGCAGCGCCGAGAATCTCGTTCCCTGATGCGGCAAAGCGCACGTACCAGCCGAACCCAAGTGAGACCACGAGCCACCCGATCGCAGCGAGCGAAGCGCCGGGGAGGTCGTAGCGCCACGGGGTGCGGTGATGGGGCCCGATGTGGAAGAGCGTGGCCGCCCATGCGATGAGGATGATCAGGGCGATCACCACTCGCAGCAGACTGTGCACCCCAGCGTCGTCCAGGAGCACCCACAGAGATGTCGAACCCGCAACGGTGACGAGCGTCCCCACGGCCATGGCGACCGCCGTGGCGCGGAGTCGGATGAAGCGTCGTCCGTCCTCGACGTCGTAGGCGACATCGAGGGCTCGGATCAGTCCGGCAAAACCGCGCGAGAGCGTGAACACGGCAACAGCGACGGAGACACTGAGCACACCGGGCTGGCTCTGGTTGAAGAGTCCGTCGACCGCTTCGCGAATCGTTTCTGACTCCGTCGTGAACGTCCGGTCGATGAACTCGTTGATCGGCGTCTTCAGTTCCTCGGTGAGACCCTCACCGAGGAGCGACACCGAAGACAGCACCGCGAGGAGTGCCGCGGGCACACTGAGAATGATCCAGAAGGCGACGCCTGCTGCGGCGTCGAACAGGCCGTCGTCGTCAAGTTCGCGCCACATCTGTTTGAGCACGGTCCACACCGCTGTGCGGCGACGAGCGGTTGCCGTTGCTGGTTGATCTCCCGGCGGTGCGCCGTCGGCCTCGTCAGCTGGAGTGGGGGGTGGCGAATCGGTGCTCAGGTCGGCCACTGTTGCATGCGCTCAGCGAGCTCGGAGCGATAGGCGCCAGCGCGTCGCAGTTTCAGGTCTTCGTACCCGCGCACCTGGTCAGGCAGCGAGGCAATCTGCGTGGCTGCTTCGACGGTTGTCGCGTCGAGGTGCTGGGCGAGCCGTTCGACCGCAGCGACGTACTCGGGAATCATCGCTCGCTCGAGCTTGCGGACTTCGGCCCACCGAAACGGGTCAGCCATCGTGCCGCGAAGTCGCTTGCCAGCGCGGAGCGCCCGGAGGGCTGGCACCGCGCTGCGCTGCAACTTGAGCTTTCGATTCATGCCG
>JAJCXU010000418.1 GCA_029263275.1 Ilumatobacter sp. | reverse complement strand
AACAGCGAGATTACGACGGGCATGTCGGCACCGCCGATCGGTATCACGGCGAAGATGCCGACGGCGAGAGCAATCGCACCGGCGATCCAGTAGCCCGCGGAGACATCGGCGACGGCACCCCAGATGGCAAAGCCGACCATGCCGATGAGGAGCAGACCGTTGGTGATGTGCTGTCCTGGGAACGTGAGTGGCCGGCCTGGCAGCAGACCCTGCAGCTTGGCGAAGGCAACAAAACTGCCGGTGAAAGTGATCGTTCCGACCACGATCGACACGAGGAGCGACACTTCGGTCTCGGGGGCGAAGGAAGCGAGATCGCCATCGATCACGGCGACAGCCGCAACGAGCGCGGATGCGGCGCCGCCGAACCCGTTGAACGTGGCCACCATCTGCGGCATTCCGGTCATCTGTACCCGGATCGCAAACCAGCCACCGACGACCGTGCCAACGGCGAGGCCGGCGATGACGGTTCCCCAGTTGACGATGTCCTCGGAGACCAGCGTGACGACGAGCGCAGCGAGCATGCCGAGCGCGGCGATCCGGTTGCCGGACCGCGCCGTGCGCGGCGTTCCGAGCATCTTCAACCCGATGATGAAGCACACCGCAGAGGCGAGGTACAGGAGCTCAACCATTGCGCTGCTTCTTCCGGTCCGTCTTGCTCTTGAACATCTCGAGCATGCGATCGGTGACCAGGAAGCCACCCACAACATTGACCGTTGCAGTTGTCACGGCGAAGAAGCCGAGCACCTCGGCAGCAGTTGATGCACCCAGGCCAGCGGCGGTGACGGCACCGATGATCGTGATGCCGGAGATGGCGTTGGCGCCAGACATCAGGGGCGTGTGCAGGGTGGGCGGCACCTTGCTGATGACTTCGATGCCCACGAAGGCAGCGAGTACAAACACGGTGACGCCGACGATGAGTGCGCTCACTGGTCGGACTCCAGCGCTCGGCGCGTCACGGGATGCACAACCGAGCCGTCATGGCTCACGCACGCTCCGGTGACGATCTCGTCGTCGAAGTCGAACGAGAGGTTGCCGTCGTCATCGGTGATGCGTTCGACGAAGGCGGAAAGATTGCGGGCGTACATCTGGCTGGCATCGACAGCCACCCTGGCGGCGAGATCGGTCGGACCCATCACCAACACGCCCTCGTGGACGATGTTCTCTCCGGGGCGTGTCACTTCGCAGTTGCCGCCACCGGCCGCAGCGACGTCGACGATGACCGACGAGGGTCGCATCTGCTCGACCATCTCTCGTGAGATGAGCATCGGAGCGGGTCGACCCGGGATCTGCGCCGTGGTGATCACCACATCGGAGTCGGCGACGAACTCGGCCAATGCAGCCTGCTGGCGGCGTTGCGTTTCGTCACCCACTTCCTTGGCGTAGCCGGATGCTGAGGCCGCGGACGAGTCGACAGGGGCGGCGATGAATCGGGCGCCGAGGCTCTCGATCTGTTCTTGCACCTGGGGGCGAATGTCGTAGGCGGAGACCACCGCACCGAGGCGCTTCGCCGTGGCGATGGCCTGCAGCCCGGCGACACCGGCACCCAGCACGAGCAGCTTCACCGGTGGGATGGTGCCCGCTGCCGTGATCAGCATCGGAAAGAAGCGCGGCGTGGCCGTCGCGGCAAGGAGTACGGCGTGATAGCCGGCTGCCGACGCTTGTGACGACAACGCGTCCATGCTCTGAGCGAGAGTCGTTCGAGGGATTGCTTCCACGGCGAACGACGTGATCCGCCGATCGGCCAACGTCTTGATCGCCTCACTGACGACGAAGGGGTCGAGAAATCCCACCAGCGCGCTGCCTTCGGGGATCGCGGCTGCCAGTTCGGGGGAGGGGGGCCCGACGACCAGCGTCAGATCTGCGCCCTCGAGTGGATCGGAACGAACCTCGGCGCCCTCGTCGACGTAGTCGCTGTCGGGGAAGCCGATTGCCTCACCCAGACCAGGTTCGACGGCGACGCTGTGTCCGCTGTCGATGAAGCGGCGCGTGATCTTTGGTGTCAGCGCCACGCGGCGCTCGCCGGGTGCTTCTTTGGGGCCGGCGATGCGCATGGAGTCTCAGTCTGCGGCTACAGCACGCGAAAGTCCAAACCCGAGTGACCTCGCCGATCGATGTTGATCGTCGCGGCGCGGTTCGGCGGCGGACACATCGGGCATCGACTCCTGCGAGCTGACGCTCGTGGCCTCGGGGCGGTGCCTAGAGAACTTCGAGAACGGCGACGAGCACGAGGAAGACGACGATGCCGAGCATGAGCAGCGTCGCTTGAACGTGCGGATGCGTGGGCCGCTCTGGACGTTTGGGTGCGGTCATCTCTGGTCGTTCTTCGTGGTCGGGATTGGCCGCTGGGCGGTCGGTACCCGCCACACGATGAACCAGGTGCCGATGAGGCCCGCGACGACGGTGGTGATCCGAAGTGCGGTGTTGTCGAGGAGTATCCCGGCGCTGATCGCGATCGCAACGACCATCATCGAGACGGCGACGATCTTTGCTCGCTTGGGCATGCCGGCACCTGACCGGTAGTCGGCGACTGACTGGCCGACGCCAGGTAGATCGAGGATCCACTGTTCGAAACGCGGGCTGCAACGGGCGAAGCACGCGGCGGCGATGATCATGAACCCGGTCGTCGGAAGCCCGGGGACGATCACGCCGATCCCTCCGAGGGCGACGGCGAGCCAACCGGCACCGAACCACAGCGTGCGTACAAGGCGGGAACTCGCGACGCGAGTGTGGGGAGCGCGAGCAGGAGTGACGGTGGCGGCAGCTTCGGAGTCGCCTGGGCGTGGGGCCTCCAGTCGTGACGTTCGTCCCTGGCGACGATTCCGCTTATCCATTAGTGTCATACTATGCGACTCGAGATCACGCAGCGGGCTGGCCTTGCAGTGCAGGCGCTGGTTGCCTTGCATCACTCGCCGACACGTCTGAAGAGCGCCGACCTTGCCACCGTACTGGGGACAACTGCGGGGTTCGTCCCCCAGGTGATGGGTCCGCTGGTCCGAGAGGGCTGGGTGCGTTCGCTCCCCGGCCCGACAGGCGGCTACGAACCGCTGGTCGAGGTCGACGCGTTGAACGTGCTCGCCGTGGTCGAAGCCGTCGACGGCCCGACCGATTCGGGTCTGTGTGTTGTTGCGGGTCGGCCCTGCGACGCAATGGAGCCCTGTGCGCTTCACGTCGCGTGGGGGAGGGCGCGTGATGAGTTGGTGTCATCACTCGCCGCCACGTCGGTCGGTGACCTGGCGGTAACGACGTGAGCCGGGCGTCCACGTCCGAGCCCGCGGCAGCCACCGAGCGGGCGTTGTGGCGGTCGGTGGCGATCCCGAGCGAGCACGGCGGATGGGGGCTGACGCTCGAGCCGGCGCTCCTCGGCCTGGTCATCGCCTTTTCCTGGTCGGGTCTCGCGATCGGACTCGCGGCGTTCGTGGCGTTTCTTGTCCGAACTCCCTTGAAGCTCGCCGTCGTGGATCGTCGAAGGCATCGGTCCCTTCCACGAACTCGACTCGCCACTCGCATCGCAGCGATCGAACTCGCCGTGCTTGTCGCGCTTGGTGCATCCGCTCTGTGGTCCGCCGGAGCCGACTGGTTGGTGCCGGTGCTGATCGCGGTGCCGCTCGTTGCGGTGGAACTGTGGTTCGACATTCGCAGCAGGAGTCGTCGGCTGGTGCCCGAGTTGGCCGGGGCGGTCGGCATCGCTGCCGTTGCCGCATCGATCACGGTGGCAGGCGGTGAAGGTTGGCGGTTGGCGGTTGCGGTGTGGATGGTGGTCGCCGCACGTGCCGTCGCCTCGATTCCGTACGTGCGAACGCAGATCCTTCGGATGCGTCGGGGGTCGAGCCCGCTCGGCACGACTGACTTGTTCCAACTGGCCGGCGTCGCGCTCGCTGGTGCTGCGGTCGCCGTCGACACCCGTGCGCTCGTCGGCGCAGTCACGGTGGCCGCGTTGGCGGTGGCCCAATCGATTGCCATCCGACGCGAACACATTCCGCCGGTGAAGGTCATCGGCATCCGCCAGATGGCGGCGGGTCTCGCCGTCGTCGCTGGCACCGCAATCGGCGTCCTTGTTTGATCATTGTTTGATCCCTGCCTGAGACGTCTCCCATCCGAAGCTCCTGAGAAAGAAGCGACCATGACCGCGTTCACCGCACACTCCACACTGGCCGACATCGTCACCGCGCGGCCGTCGCTCGCCCGCATCCTCGAAGCCCGCGGTCTCGACTACTGCTGCGGCGGCACCGCCACGCTCCAAGACGCATGTGCCTCCCACCAACTCGATGCGGAAGCGGTGCTCGCAGACCTCACTGCCGATTCCGTCGGCGTCGCT
>JAJCXU010000417.1 GCA_029263275.1 Ilumatobacter sp. | reverse complement strand
TCAAGTTCCTGGGCGATCAGAACACCGATGACGCGCTCGAAGGGGCGCGTTGACTGCGGTAGCTGCACCTCGTGCTGCGCGATCACCAAGCCGATGGCGGCCAACAGCGCACCGGGTGGCATCGCTCGGGCAACTGTTCGTTGTTCAGACTCAGCGCTGACGAAGTCGTCGAAAGAACTCGGAAGCCCTCCGAATTGATCAAGGATGAAGTCGGTACGCATCCAATCCGGTCGCGTTCGATGTCCGAGGTAAGTGCGATGGCTCGACCAACGGTAGGACTCGACGGTCTGCACGCCGGCGACGTCGAGAGCATTGAGATGGATATACCGCACGACGTTCAAGAGATACGGGTCATGCTCGATGTGACGCGAGTGGAATCGCCCTCGGAACAGCGGACCGTCCCGGCCGACGCGGTCGTTTACATGGCGCGTGAAGATCGATCCCAGCATCTTCATTGCTGTTGAGAGGCCGCCGTCAGGGCAGTGCAACAGCAAGTGGTAGTGGTTGTCGAGCAGGCAGTAGGCATGCGTCTCAACACCGAAGTCCTGGTGGATCACGCCGAGCAGGCGCCCGAACTCAACTCTGTCCTGGTCACCGAAGAACACAGGCTGGCGGTTGACGCCCCGATTCATGACGTGGTGCCAACCGTCGGGCGGATCGATTCTCAGTGGTCGTGGCATGGCCCCATCATCGAGACGGGGTGTCACACAGTTGCATCACACGGAGCCTGTCAAGGGGTGTGAGACAGTTCTTGTTCGGGTTCGTTGATCCAGGTGATGTCGGGGATCTTGGGTGCGGTGGGTCGTTTTCGGAAGCGGTGGGGGTTGGTGGCGTAGGCGTTGTCGAGGACGTGTTGTCGATCCTCGCGGATTTGGTGGTGGCGGCCGGCGTGGACGTCGGCGGGTGTGTGGTAGCCGATGCCTGAGTGGCGGTGGTGGTGGTTGTAGTGCTCGAAGAACGCGTCGGTGAATGTGCGGGCGTGAGCGAGGCTGGTGAAGCGGGTCGGGAATCGCGGTGAGTGCTTCAGGGTCTTGAATTGGGACTCGGAGAACGGGTTGTCGTTGGACACGTGTGGCCGCGACAGGCTGCGGGTGACGCCGAGATCGGCGAGGAGTTGCGCGACTTTCTTGGAGGTCATCGAGGGTCCGTTGTCGGAATGTAGGTGGAGTTGGTCGCGGTCGATGTCGTGGGCGTCGCAGGTGGCGTCGATGAGTTGGGTGGCGAGGGTGTCGGATTCGTTGGGGGCGACGAGCCAGCCGACGGCGAGGCGCGAGTAGATGTCCAAGATCACGTAGCAATGGAACCAGTTCCATTTGTGTGGGCCGGCGAGTTTGGTGATGTCCCAGGACCACACCTGGTTCGGGCCGTCGGCCATCAGCTCGGGTTTCACCCTGGCTGGGTGGCGGGCTTGACGGCGGCGCTCGCGCACTTGGTGGTGCTCTCGCAGGATTCGATACATCGTCGATGTCGAGGCGATGTATCGGCCTTCGTCGAGCAGGATCGCCCACACCTGGGCGGGTGCGAGGTCGCAGAATCGTTCCGAGTTCAACACCTCGAGCACCTCGTCGTGTTCGGTGTCGCTGAACGCCCGATGCGATCGTGTCCGCGGTGCGGGCGGCCCGAGTCGGGGTGGTTGGCGGTGCCGGTAGTGGGTGGCGCGTGACCGTCCGAGGACTCGGCACGCCCGAGCCCGGGAGATGTTCTGGTCGACGAGGTCGTCGATGCCGGCGTCGAGGATCAGCTCGACGTGTCGTCGGTGTCCGCGCTCTTGGAGAGCTCTTCCAAGAGCGCCTGCACTTTTCCCTGGACCTCGATGATGGTTTGGGCCTTGGCGAGTTTGGTCTTCAATCGTTCGTTCTCGGCCCGGAGCTTTTGCATCTCGGTGCGCGTCGCTGCGCCCCGGCCACCTTCGGACGCTCGTCCTTCGCTCACCACGAGGGTGCCTTCGCGGTGTTGGCGGCGCCAGTCGGTGATGATCGAGGAGTAGAGGCCCTCGCGGCGCAACAGGGCGCCCTTGTCGCCGGGTTCGGAGCAACGGTCGTACTCGGCGAGCATTGCGAGTTTGTAGTCGTTGCGGAAGATGCGCCGTTGCGCTCGCTTGCCCGAACCCGGTGTCGGTGCCCGGAGGCTCTTGCGTGATCCTGCATCCGGATCAGTCTTGCCGACCCGTACCGCGCTCTGCTCGGCCATCACCGTTTCCAATCAGTCAGACACCAAAGTTGTCTCACCGATCATGGACACAAAGGGACACTTGGGGTCTGACCCCAAGTGTGATTCAGCGGTTGGCGAGGTCGATGTACTGACGCTCGTCGGGGCCGGCGTACCACTGACGCGGGCGGCTGATCTTCTGCTCCGGATCGTTGAGCAGCTCCTGCCAATGAGCGAGCCAGCCGACCATGCGGGGGATCGCGAACAGGACCGTGACCATCGAGGTGGGGAAGCCCATCGCCTGATAGATCAGACCCGAGTAGAAGTCGACGTTCGGGTAGAGCTTGCGGTCGACGAAGTACGGATCGGCAAGCGCTGCCTCTTCGAGCTTCAATGCGATGTCGAGCAACGGGTTCTTGCCAGTGACCTCGAAGACCTTGTAGGCGGTCTCCTTGATGATCGTGGCTCGGGGATCGAAGTTCTTGTAGACCCGGTGGCCGAAGCCCATCAGGCGGCCTTCGCCCTTCTTGACCGACTCGAGGAAGGCCGGAACGTTCTCGATCGAGCCGATTTCGGTGAGCATCCGGACGACGGCCTCGTTGGCGCCTCCGTGCAGCGGACCGTAGAGCGCCGAAGCAGCGCCGGCGGCCGATGAGTACGGGTCGGCATGGCTGGAACCGATGACGCGCATCGCGGTGGTGCCGCAGTTCTGCTCGTGGTCGGCATGGAGGATGAACAGCACGTCCATCGCACGCTCGAGAATCGGGTCGACTTCGTAGTCGCCGATCTTCCACATCATGTTCAAGAAGTTGGCCGGGTACGAGAGTTCGTTGCTCGGCTGGTTGTACGGCAGGCCGACCGAGAACTTGTAACACATCGCAGCGATGGTGGGGCTCTTGGCGATGAGGCGGCGGATCTGGATATCGCGCTGCTCAGGGTCCTGGATGTCTTTCGAGCCGGTGTAGAAGGTGCCGAGCGCTGCGATGGCCGACACGAACATGCCCATCGGGTGAGCGTCGTAGTGGAAGCCCTCAGCGAACTTCTTGCGCATGTTCTCGTGGATGAACGTGTGATGTGTGATGTCGTGCTGCCACGTGGTGAGCTGCGCCTCGTTGGGCAGTTCACCGTTGAGGAGCAGGTATGCGACCTCGAGGTACGTCGACTTCTCGGCAAGTTGCTCGATCGGGTAGCCCGAATAGCGGAGGATGCCGTTGGCTCCGTCGAGGTACGTGATGGCCGACTTGCTGGATGCCGTCGACAGATACGCCGGGTCGTAGCAGTACAACGTCGGGTCCAGCTCTCGCAGGGCCGATGACGGGAACACACCACCTTCGATGGGGACCGTGACGGTCTTGCCAGTTCGGTCGTCGGTGATGGTGATGGTGTCGGGCACTGTGGCTTCCTCCGGGCTCGAACGATGTTGATGATTCGGACACAGGGTCGCTCCGTCCGAACGTCTCAAGATACTCGCGGTCTGGGCGAGTGCTCCAACCGGTGTCAGAACCTTGCGCGTTTCTGCATCGAGGTCTCAGCAGCTGAGACGGCGTGTACGGCGCCAGGTGACTGCAAAATGGCTGCATCGCGGCGCCTGAGCGTGCGAAAGTGACCGCATGATCGTTCGTCGTGGAGTCCCTGTTCTCGCTAGTGCCTGCTTGATGGCGCTCGTCGCCTGCTCCGGCTCGACCGACTCCTCGACGGCGCTGCCCGGCGCGGATCCCACCGTCGCTCCGGCGAGCACCGAGGTGCCAGTGTCAAGCGAACCAGCGGTACCGGCCACGGAAGCCCCCGCCATCAACCCAACGAGCACTGAGCCGCCGGCCACGGACCCGCCCGCCACCGATCCGCCCGCCACCGATCCACCCGTTCCGGTGACGGATCCGCCTAATCCGGTGATCGCAGCGCCGACCGCCGCGACCACGGTGGTGTACGCAGGAAGCGGCTCCGGAGGAGCGTGGCCAGCACTTGCCACCTGGGATGGCTCGGCATGGCAACAAGCCGACTTCGATGCCGATGGCAACGAGTTGGCGCCGGTGGCCTCAGACTTCGCGGCGGTCTCGGTCGCCAGCCTCGGTCTCGACGCACCGCTGACCGGCTTGGCGTACGGCGCACAGGACTTCGTCTGCTTCGACGACCGTCTGGGGCCGAAGATCGATCTCCCGGTCACGGTCGGCGAGCTCCCCGCCAGCCACGGCTACGACGCCGTCGCGGTTGCGACTGACTGGAACGTCCAACCGCGCCCCGTCGCTCAGGTCGGTCTCGATGTTGTCGAGTATCAGGCGATTGGCGAGTCGTTCGCCGCGGCCGCCGGTGTCGACGGGTCGGGAGGCGACGTGGTGCAGGCCCTCCGTGCCGACCTCGACGGCGATGGCGTCGAGGAGGTGCTGGTCACCTTCGAGAAGATCAGCGAGGGCTTCGGTGAACCGGGCGATCTGTCGATCGTCTTCGTTCGGTATCCGACTGCTGCCGGTGACGTCGTCGACGAAGTCGTGTTCGAGTACTACCCCGGTCCGTCGACCGACTTTCCCACGCAGGGGAGCGCCGCGGTGCTCGCGGTTGCAGATCTCAACGGTGACGCAGTGATGGAAGTCGTGCTGCGGAGCTCGTTCTGGGAGAGCGCAGTCGTCGAGCTGTACAGCTTCACCGGCGGATCACTCGTGCCGGTCGCCGCCACGGGGTGTGGCCTCTGACGTCGAGGACGCCACTGGTGAACCGTTCCCACAACAGGCGTGGGGCGTTCTCACCGCTGGCGAGAGCGGATTGTCAGAACGGCGAGTTGCCGTGCTTGCGTTCGGCCAGCAGTTCGCGCTTGTCTTCCAGCACTGCGAGGGCCGCTGAGATCTCGGCGCGTGTCTCGGCAGGTTCGATCACTGCGTCGATGTAACCACGCTCGGCGGCGACGTACGGGTTGAGCAGGCGGTCGGCGTAGTCGCGCTCGAACTCGGCCTTTTCCTCAGGTGTTGCGCGACGAGCAAGGATTGCTGCGGCCTGTCCGGCGCCCATCACGGCGATCTCGGCCCATGGCCATGCCAGGCAGAGGTCGTTGCCCATCGTCTTGGAGTCCATCACGATGTACGCCCCGCCGTAGCTCTTGCGCAAGATGACGCAGATGCGGGGCACCGTGGCTCGGGCATACGCGTACACGAGCTGGGCACCGTGGCGGATCATTCCTCGCCACTCGAGGTCCTTGCCCGGGTAGAAACCGGGAGTGTCGACGAGCGTGATGATCGGCAGGTTGAACGCGTCGCAGAACGCCACGAAACGGGCCGACTTCTGTGATGCGGGGATGTCGAGCGTGCCAGCGAGAGAGATGGGCTGATTGGCCACGATGCCGACTGGTCGGCCGTCGATGGTCGCGAAGGCGGTGACGACGTTTGCCGCCCACCGATCACGGAGTTCGAACAGCGAGTCTTCGTCGGCGATGGCGGCGGCGACTTTGCGAACGTCGTAGCTGCCCGTCGATGATTCCGGAATCTGAGCGCCAGCTTCTGGGCAGAGCCGATCTGGCGGGTCATCGTTCGGCCAACGAGGTGGCTCCTCGTCGACATGGCTCGGCAGATACGAGAGGATCGTTTCGACGGTCTCGATGGCCGCGGCGCGATCAGCGACAACTGCCGATGGCACGCCGGTGTACCGGGCGTGGTTGGCCGCGCCGCCGAGTTCTTCGATGTCGATGCCGACGCCGGTGAACTGCTCGACCATGGTGGGCCCCTGCACGAAGGCATAGCTGTCGGCGGTCATCACCGCGATGTCGGCGATTCCGAGCAAGAGTGCGGGGCCAGACACCGCTGGTCCGTCGACGATGATCGCCGTTGGGATCACACCGGAGCAGCGCGTGAGCGCTGCGGCGACGAGGCCCCAGCCGTGCAATGCGGGGATGCCCTCGACGATGTCGGCGCCGGCGCACGACATCAGGATCACCAGCGGGATGCGTTGATCGAGTGCCGTCTGGATCGATACCGCCAGCAGCGACGAGGTCCCCGAGGTCAGGCGAATCAACTCGTCGGAGTCTTCGAATTCGACCCACACCACGGTGCGGTCGCCGAATTCTCGGACGTCAGCGTGCGCGCTGGATGGAAGGAGCCGTGACAGTGCGAACGTCGAGTCCTGCAGTGGTGCCGTCGTCATCGCTTGCGAGAGTACAGGTCTGAGCCGCCGCACCCCGCCTACCGATCCTCAGTCGTCCCTGGCAACCCCGCCCCAGTCTCCGAAATTCGTTGTCAGAGTGCCTTCAGCGGGCGCCTTCGGCACGAATGTCGGGGTGGGCTGGCCGTGTGCAGTGGGAGATGGGGCGCATGGTGAGGTGCGCCCAGGAGATGGAGAGGTGCGTGATGGCCTGGCGGGGCGTCAGTCGCGCGGTGTCAGTCGGACTTGAACGGACTGATGGCGCTTGCGCCGGGATGCACGCCGGCTTGCAGGTGGCCGCGTTCAGCGATGAGCGCCTGCAGTACTTCGAGCGTGGCCTGGGTCGGCGCGTTCGGGCTGGGCCGCCGGCGTCGGACGAAGGCGACGACGCGTCGGGGAAGTTCGGGCACGCTGATCATGCGGAACGACCCGGTGAGCCAGTTGGGCACGGCGGTGGCGGGGACGACGGCGGCGCCGTATCCATCGAAGGCGAGCGATGCGAGGAGGCGCACGCCGTCGATTTCCGCTTGGGCGCGAAGGGTGATGTCGGCCGACCCAGCCGCTCGTTCGAGCACCTTGCGCAGTGCCGACCCCATCGGGGGGAGCAGCAGCGGGACCTGATCGAGGTCACGCAACGGAATCGTTTCGTGGACCGCAAGCGGATGGCTGGAGTCGGCGAGCAGGAAGAGATCTTCGGCGAACAACGGCTCGATGACCAGTTCGGGGTCGTCGACCGGGAGGTGCACCAGTGCGGCGTTGAGGTGGCCAGACAGGACGTTGGGGACGAGCGTCGAGGTGGCGCCTTCCTGAATGATCGTGCGGACCCCGGGGTGCTCGGAACCGAGCCGGCCGAGCATCTGCGGCATGAGCCAGCGGGCCGTGGTGCCAATCACGCCAAGGCGAGTTTGGCCAGAGATCTCAGCATCGCGGTTGGAGACGTCTGCCACGATGTCATCAACTTCGTTGAGCACTCGCCGTGCACGTTCGACGACGCGAGCGCCTTCGTCGGTGAGTTCGCCGTGCTGGCGATCGACCAACACCACGCCGAGTTCCTTCTCCAGACGAGCGATGTGTGCCGAAACGTTGGACTGCACGGTGAAGAGGGCTCGTGCGGCTGCGGAGAAGGTGCCGTGATCGGCGACCGCGACCAAGGTAGACAACTGGCGGACATCCATCACAAAAAACGATATCAGGTATCTCTGTTATCTGCTTGTCAGATCATTTTACGCAAGTGCATACTTTCACAAGTACCAAGTCGACGTGAGAACACCCCCCAATGTTCCACTCGTCGGGAAGTCCACAACTGTTCCCCCAACAGCGGACATTCCCAGGTTGAGAGACCCGGATCCCCATCCGGGTCTTTCCCGTTTTCGGGTCACGTTCTGCATGCCAGCCTAGAGTGACCGCGTGGCAGCAACCTCGAAAAGGACCGCAGCAGATCCAGAGGTCAGCGCGGCGAATGGTGCCGCGTTCTTCGACCTCGATCGCACCTTGCTCGCAGGAGCGTCAGGCGAAGTCTTTGCCGACGCGATGCGGCTGGCAGGGCTCTCGTCGAAGCCGTTTCCCGGCGAGAAGCTGCTGTTCGGACTCTTCAACACGATTGGTGAGACGCTGCCGTCGATGGCGCTGGCCCGTCAGGCGGTCACACTGGCCAAGGGCCGTTCGCAGGCAGCGGTGAGCGCGGCGGCCGATCAGGTCGCCGATCGGCTGGTCGCGATGGTGCAACCCTTTGCCGACTCGGCGTTCGCGATGCACCGTGAGGCTGGTCGGCCGATCGTGCTCGCCACGACGACTCCCTACGATCTCGTCAAGCCGTTCGCTGATCGGCTCGGACTCGACGACGTGGTGGCCACCCGGTACAACGTGAGCGACGACGGAACCTACGACGGCACGCTGGCGGGCCCGTTCGTCTGGTCGGCGGGCAAGCTCGAAGCAATCACGGCCTGGGCCCACGAGCATGGCGTCGACCTCGCCAGCAGCTACGCGTACTCCGACAGCGTGTACGACACGCCGATGCTCGACGCGGTCGGCCACCCGATCGTGGTCAACCCCGACCCGCGCATGGTGCTGATGGCCGCTGCACGGCGCTGGCCGACCATGAACCTCGATGTGTCGCCCGGGGTTGTCAAGATCCCCGTCGTTGGCATGGAGGTGCAGCGGTTGGCCCTGCAGCTCGCTCGGCCCGCCGCCTATCCCTACGCACGGTTCGAAATCAGTGGTGTCGAGAACATCCCCGCTGATGGGCCGGTCATCCTGTGCGCCAACCATCGCAGTTACTTCGACGTCTCGGCGCTGTCGATCGTCATC
>JAJCXU010000416.1 GCA_029263275.1 Ilumatobacter sp. | reverse complement strand
CCGAAGCTGGTCATCACCCGAATCTCGGGGTTCGGCCAAGACGGTCCGTATGCGTCACGGGCCGGGTTCGCAACGATCGCCGAAGCGATGTCAGGCCTCGTCGCTCTCAGCGGCGAGCCCAACGGCCAGCCACTGCCACCTCCTGTTGCGCTCACCGACGAAGTGACCGGGCTCGCCGCTGCGTTCGCCACCATGGTGGCATTGCACTCCGGCGTGGGCCAGGTCGTCGACGCCAACCTGCTCGAAACGATGTTCCACATGATGGGCCCGCTCGTTTCACTGTTCGGCGTCACCGGCGAGCAGCAACCTCGCTTGGGTGCCGGTCTGCCGTACACGGTTCCCCGCGGCACGTATCGGTGTAGCGACGGTCTGTGGGTCGCGGCGTCAACGAGCAGTGATTCGGTGGCAGCACGCGTGATGGAAGTGCTCGGCGTCGGTGACGATGCACGCTTCGTCGACTTCGCGGGCCGAACGGAACATCGTGAAGAACTCGAGCAGATCATGACCGAGTGGTGTGCGACGCGTCCCCGCCGCGAGGTGATCGATGCGTTCACCGCGGCCGACGCCGCGATCGGTCCCGTGCTCGACATGGCCGACATTGCTGTCGACCCCCATTACGCGAACCGGGGTGCCATCGAGGTCGTCTCAGACGAATTCGATGGCACCCCGATGCAGAGTGTGATTGCTCGATTGTCCGCCACTCCCGGAGCGATCCGGTGGGTGGGTCGAGGTCTCGACGCCGATGGCGCCGAGATCACGGCGACCGGCTGGTAGTCAGCCGGTCAGCAGATCATTCAGCTGCGTCCTCGGCAGGCTTGTCGCCGCCGGGGATGATCTTCTCAGCAGCGTCGCTGACCTTGTCGTAGACCTTCTCGACACTGTCGGGGATCTTGTCGCTGTTCTGCTCGACCACGTCGTCAGCCTTGTCCTTGACCTTGCCTGCCGTGTCGGTGGCCTTGCCGAACATGCCCTTGACCTTGTCCATGATTCCCATGATCTGTTCTCCTTGATCGATGTGCCCCATACTGGGTGCGACGTTGCCCCTCCACGTGTGGGATCGTCTGTCAGGAGCCTATCCCGATCGGGCAAGAGACTCCTGTGCCCTTGATTCCGCAGTATCCGCTGGGGTTCTTGGCCAGGTATTGCTGGTGGTAGCCCTCGGCGTAATAGAAATCGGTGTCGAACGCAATCGAACCGACTTCGGTGGTGATCTGCCCCTTGCCCATCGTGTCGAGGCCGGCTTGGACGCGGGCCTTGGTGGCTTCGATGACGGGGAGTTGGCTTGCCTGCGTGGCCCAGACGCCAGTGCGGTATTGGCTGCCGATGTCGTTGCCCTGGCGCATCTCCTGGGTGGGGTCGTGCTCTTCCCAGAAGACCTGCATGATCCGCTCGAAGGAGATCACAGCAGGGTCGAACACGATCCCGACCGCTTCGGCATGACCGGTGCGGCCGGTGCAGTTCTCCTCGTACGTACAGTTCGGCGTGAAGCCGCCGGCGTAGCCAACGAAGGTGGAGTACACGCCTTCGAGTTGCCAGAAGAGGCGCTCGGCGCCCCAGAAGCAACCCATGCCGACGACCGCGATCTCCATCCCGTCGGGCCACGGCCCTTGGAGCGGATTGCCGTTGACGAAGTGCGTCTCGGGCACGGGCATGGCTTCGTCGCGCCCAGGCAGTGCCTCATCGGGGGCGATCATCGTGGCGGTCTTGCGAAACAACATGGGACCACGATACGAGGCAGCCGCACCCCTGGCCGCTCGTTCGCGAACTGTTGATGCTTCCACCCACCTGCTCCCCTATTCGTTTGCGTGATGAATTTGGCTGGTATGCCCGCCCTTTTCGTTACGCAAACGGGATGAGGTGCTGAGTACGGTGCACGCCGTGACGATTCGGGACATGGCGCCAGCGGACCTCGAGCGGGTCTTGGAGATCAACGAGGCGAACGTGCCCGAAGTCGGGCCGCTCGATGCTGACCGCCTGCAGTTCCTGGTCGACGAGAGTGCGTTCTCGCTCGTCGTCGAAGCCGACAACGCCATTGCCGGGTTCTGCGTGGTGCTCGGTCAAGCGTCGAGCTACGACTCGGTGAACTATCTGTGGTTCATGGAGCACTACGACGACGTGCACTACCTCGATCGCGTGGCGTTCGACGCGAGCGCGCAGGGCCAGGGACTCGGTTCGCTGCTCTACGGCGACGTCGACCGACGGCTCGCGAAGTTGGGCGTCGGCCTCACGCTCGAAGTCAACATCGATCCGCCGAACGAGCCCTCGCTGGCGTTCCACCGCAAGCACGGTTACGTCGAGGTCGGCCGCCAGATGTCCAAGGGCATCGAAGTCAGCCTCATGCACAAGCCCACCAAATAGTTACGCATGGGGTCAGACCCCTTTCGTAACTCTGCGTCACACCTGTACCCGGCCCCGCTGTGACTCACGTTTGCACCCGGTCCCGACGTGAGCGGATCAGCGGCGGTCTTGGAGGAAGCGGAAATGGCTCCGTGTCGAGGCGACGGCGTCGGTGTCGATGTCGGCGAAGATCGTCGTTTCCGCGCCGGCCGCACTGACGAGCATTTCGCCCATCGGGTCGAACACGGCGCTGTCGCCGGAGTGATCGAGTGACCCCGTTCGTTTGCCGTCTGCATCGAGCGGACCGTCACGTCCAACCCGGTTGACCGCGACAAAGTACGCCTGATTCTCGATGGCACGCGCCCGCACCAGCGCCTGCCAGTGATGGCGACGTTTGGCTGGCCAGTTGGCGACGAGCAGGTACGCGTCGGTGTCGTGGGCCACGGCCCAGAACTCGTCGGCGAAGCGCAGGTCGTAGCACACAAACAGACTGAATCGCACGCCCTCGATCGTGACCGTGACGTGCTCGGTTCCGGCGCGAACGTGCTCGTCCTCGCCGCTGTGCGAGAACGGGTGGATCTTGCGATACCGATGCACGGTGCCGTCGGGACCAGCGAGAACGAAGACGTTGCTCACGCGCTGATCGTCGGCCGGAGCGTCTGGCGCGAGTTCGGCACACGTGCCTCCGACCCACACATCGTTTGCTGCGGCTTGCGCGATGATGAACTGACTGGATGGTCCGCCCTCTGGTTCGGCAATCGCCGGATCGGCGAAGGAGAACCCCGTCGAGAAGGTCTCGGTGAGCAGGACAATCCGAGCTCCGCCCGCCGCTGCAGCGGCAATTCGAGGAGCGAGTGCGGCGTAGTTCGCCTCACGGTCAAACCAGGCGATGTCGTGCTGGACTGCTGCAACGCGGACGCGGCTCATGACGAGAACCCGCTCGTGAGTGCATCGGCCGCCGCGTCGATCACGTGCATCTGTTTACAGAACGCGAACCGCACCATGTGTCGGCCGTTCTCTGGGCGGGCATAGAAGACCTCGTTCGGCACGGCGACCACACCGCAGCGATGCGGCAGTTGACGGCAGAAGGCGACGCCATTGCCGGACGGGTCGAGCGGCCGGATGTCGGCGGTGACGAAGTAGCTCGCCTCCGGTGTGTAGGTGATGAACCCCACTGCATCAAGCGCCTCGACCAGGCGATCACGTGTGGCTTGCAGCCCGGCGCGCAACCCCTCGAAGTAGCTGTCGGGCAGGCCCAAGCCCACCGCCATGGCTGGCTGAAAGGGCCCGCCGTTCACGAACGTGAGGAACTGCTTGGCGGTGCGCGCTGCTGCGACCAGTGGGGCCGGACCGGACATCCATCCGATCTTCCATCCAGTTGTGTGGAACGTCTTGCCACCCGACGAAATGGTCAGCGTGCGCTCGGCCATGCCGGGCAGCGTCGACAACGGGATGTGGGTGCGGCCATCAAAGGCGAGATGTTCGTACACCTCGTCGGTCACTGCGATCAGGTCGTGTTCGATGACCACATCGGCGATCACCTGCAACTCGTCGCGAGTGAACACCTTGCCGGTCGGATTGTGCGGCGTGTTGAGCAGGAGCAGCTTCGTCCGCGGCGAGACGGCGGCGCGCAGTTCATCGGGATCGAAGACGTAGTTGCCGTCGGCATCTGGCGCCAGCAGGACCGGCACGGCGCGGGCGTCGGCCATCGCGATACCCGCCCGGTAGCTGTCGTACATCGGCTCGAACACGATGACTTCGTCACCCGCGTCGAGCATTCCAAGCAAGGCTCCCGCCAACGCCTCGGTGGCGCCGGCGGTGACGACGATCTCGGTCGCGGGGTCGAGCTCGATGCCGTAGAACCGTTGTTGATGCGCCGCGATGGCGTCGCGCAAGACGGGCATCCCCGGCAGGGGCGGGTACTGGTTCAGCCCGCCGTTAATCGACTCGATCGCGGCGTCGAGAACCTCGCGCGGGCCGTCGGTGTCGGGAAATCCCTGGCCCAGGTTGATCGCGCCGGTCTCGACGGCGAGTGCGGACATCTCCGCGAAAATCGTCGTGCCGAAGCTGGCGAGCCGAGAGCTGATCACGTCGGTCGGTGCTACCACCGAACCGAGTGTACGAGTCGGCGCCGAACGCCCTGCCACTCGGCAGGGGACACCCGTGGGTGGTCAGTTGGTGACGGGTTCGTCGGCGTGTGCGTGCGACTTGCGTCGATCCGGGCCGCCGTACGTCGGCGGAGGCAGCGGCTCCTGGACGGCGACGTTGCTGGCGAGGCGGTGCACAACACCAGTGGTCTTGGCCTCGTACATGGCCACGTCGGCGGCTTGCATCAAATCGCCCAACGTTGCACCGTGGCGCGGGAACAGCGCTGCACCGATACTGCCGGAGATCGAGACGTCGCCAGCGACAGCGGTCGAGCTGAGCCGTGCGCCGATGCGTTCAGCAGAATTGCGAACGCCGCTCGCTTCTTCGAGACCCGGCAACAGCACGACGAATTCGTCGCCGCCCCACCGACCGACGGTGTCGGTGTCACGAACCGCGTCGACGAGACGATCCGCGCAGCCCTTGAGCATGAGGTCGCCGAACTGGTGGCCCAGCGTGTCGTTGATCTGTTTGAACCCGTTGAGGTCGATCAACATCACACACAGGCCGGTGCCGAAACGCCCGGCCATGTCGATGGCTTCTTCGCTCAGACGCTCGAACTCGCGACGGTTGACCAGACCGGTGAGATCGTCGGTGGTGGCTCGGCGTTCGAGTTGGCGGTTGGCGGCGAGGAAGGTCCACCCGGCAAGGGCGAGGAGAACGGTGCCGAACGCGAAGAGTGCGAGGTACAGACCCGGGGCGTCGGCACCCCAGCTGACGTCGTCAGGCACGCTTGAACGCACGAGAATCGAGCCGTCGTCGAGCGGCTCGGAGATCTGGCCGACGACCACACGACTTCCATCGACTGTGCGGATGCCTGACACGTCGGTGAGTTGTTCGGCGCCGGACGTGACGACGGCGAAGTTGGTGCCGAACTCGGCAATTGCCGTGCGGGCCAGCGGGCCAACGATCGCATCGAGCGGGAGCTGGATCGACACGACATCGGTCATCGTGCGACCGACAACGAGGACCGAATTGCTCGGCACGTCCACCACGGCGACCGAGCCACCAAGGCGCACCGAAGCAGACGCTGTACCGAAGGTGCCAAGTGCCGCCAGATCGGGCCCTGAGCAGTTGGTGCCGATGCACGCCGCGGCGGAGTCATCGAACGTTCGCAGCAGGGCGCTCGGTGTTGATCCAGTCGAGGCGACCTCGACGACGGCTCTGGCTCGAAGCAGTGTGGTCTGCACGGAGTTCGTGGCGGTCAGCGCCGCCGATGAGACCCGCGTGTCTTGCTCGTCATACAGCTCGCTGCGCTGGTTCATCAGCGACACGAGCGTGGCAACGAGCAGCATCAAGCTCCCGAACAGCGCGCCGACTCGAATGAGCCTCATAGGTGAGTATCGGCTTTGGCTTGAGTGAACTTGAGGATTTCCACACATTTTTCTGCGCGGCAGACAGAAGGGCCTGTCACTGCAGTCGTGGAAACCAGCCGGGGAAAACGACATCGGCCCCCGTTGGACGGGGGCCGATGCTGGCGCGCTCGGAGAGAGTCGAACTCCCAACCGCTTGATCCGTAGTCAAGTGCTCTATCCATTGAGCTACGAGCGCAGGTATTTATCGTCGACATGATACCCCGCGAACTTGAACGCGACACGGAGAATTCGTCGCTGGACGCGGGCGCGACGGGCCGACACGACGTGGTGCCGACCGAGCCGGCCAGTCGGGTGGTCAGAGGGCCCAAGGACCCCAGCCGCCGGCCCGCTGGTACAGCGCGTATGCGGCACGAGCATTCGTCTCGGGGTCATAGAGCTGCTGATCGTTGGTGATGCCGATGTCGTCGAGCCAGCTCTTGTGCACGCTCCAGTAGATCTGGAACAAGCCGTAGCAGCAGTAGTTCTTCGCGGTCGGCACGTAGCGGCTCTCGCGATAGGCAATCTCGAGTGCCTTATCCTCGAGCTCGTCGGGCCAGACGTCGCGGATGATCTGCTTGATGCTTTCGGGCCCGGGCGGCGACGTGGTCGGCGGCTGCGACGTGGTGGTCGGAGCCTGCGTGGTGGTGGGCGCCTGGGTCGTGGTCGGAGCGACCGTGGTGGTCGGCGCCGTCGTCGTCGTGACCGTCGTTGTCGGAGGTGCTGGAGTGGTCGCACCGGCGGGCAGACAGATCTCGGCGCCCGGGTAGAGCGGCGTCGATGCGCTGGCACCGTTGGCTTCGAGCAGCTCGTCGAGGTCGACCCCTGCTGCCGTGGCGAGCCGGATCCAGAAGTCGCCAGCGACGACGGTGTAGTCAATGGCGCACTTGCGCTCGACACGAGTCGCCGTGTCGCCGGCCGCAGCCGCGGTGTCGAGGGCAGCGTTCCGAGCTGCTGTGCTGGTAGGCGCTGACGCCTCGGTCGACGCCGTTGCCGGCGCGGACGCCTCGGCGACGATCGTCACGGGCGAGGGCGACGTGGCAACGGTCGTGGCCGCTGCGTCTTGGTTCACCGGAACAGCGGGAGGCAGGTCGTTGGGGTCGAGCTGTGTCGACGTTGCGTCGAGCGGCGTGACCACCGTGGTCGGCGGCAGCAGCGTGATGGTCGACTCGACCGATTCGGTCGAGGCAGCCGACGCGACGAGCCGGTCGGTGTCGGCACCGCCCGCATTGAGCAGCAACGGAACGATGAGCGCACCGACCACGGCGACGGCTCCGACGCGAACGAGGAGCGGGTCAATCGCAGCAGCTCGACGCTCGTTGCGAGCGTCGGCTGGCGCCGGCGTGAACTCTGCATCCCATTCGTTTGGACGGGTTCCGTCGGCGACTGCGGCGGTCGTGGACCAGCCGGCCGTGTCGTCATAAGCGAAGTCATCGTCGTCGAGGTCGTCGAACATGTCGGCGCTCAGACCGCTGGCCGGAGTGGGAGCGTGAGCGGCGATGTCCGCGGAACGGGGCCGGATGATGCCGTGCTCACGAGTGGCGTGGCTGCCCGAGCTGAGCATCTTCGAGAAGCGCCGACGGAAGCGAGCGGTAGGTCGCTGCGCGTCGGAGTCGGCCTGACCAGCCCAGTGTGCAGCCGCGTCGAAACGATCGTTCTGTGTGGTTGGCCGATCGTGCTCGGAGGTCCAGTCGGACTGGCTGCCCCAGAAGTCGTCGCCGTTGTCGTGATCTCGGTTCATGAATCTCCGCCTGGTCACTCGGTGGCTCGGTTGGTGATCGCTTCGGCCCAACGTCGAAGAGGAACGATCGAGAATTCGTGCACTCGGCAGTTGCCGACGTGCGCTGTGACACCAGTGTCTAGTCGGTTCGTCATCAAACCGCAACGCGGCTGTCATACAGACGACATGCTTGTAACTTCGGCCGTCACACTTCCGACACCACGCCAAGCCCGCCCTCACGGCGGTCTCGGGGCGCTCAGCCCAGCATTCCGTGGCCGCTCGCACCGAGTTCAGCGCGGAATGCAGGTGATGGTCAGGCTCGTGGCGGGAAGACGCGGCGTCAGCTGACGAGGGTTCCGGCGAAGGACAACGTGTCGCCCTCGCCGCTGAACTCGCCGGTCAACGTCGTGTCGGTGACAGTGAACGTCACCGCGATCGGCCCAGACTCCGGTTGGTTCCCTTGGCTTCCGGGTGCGCAGGTGCCATCGAACGAGCCCGTCGAGAACGTGACTTCCCCACTCCACTGGCCGTCGACGAACGCGGCCCCGACCAGCGGGGCACGCTCAATTTCAATGCGCGCTTCGATCACGCAGATCACGTCAGGTGACAGGTCGTAACTGCCCGTCAACTTGGCAACCCAAAGGAGCGCGAGCTCGGGTACATCACCATCGAGGTCGATGGAGACGAGGTTCGAGATGACCGAACTCTGATCTGCTCCGAGCAGTGCGCTGACGTCTTCGAGGGTTCCCTGGTACACACCACGCGGTCGGTCAGGGTCCGCCTCGCCAGCGGCGACGGCCGGGTCAGTCGCCGGCTCGCTGGCGACGGGGGCATCGGTGCTGACGGGTGCATCAGCTGGCGCGAGCCGCTCGCAACCGGGCAAGGCGCCGGGGATTGCCTGGCCTTTCGGGAGTTCGTCGGTGACCCGCAGGCACAGGTTGGCGTCGAGACCGAGCGTTCCGAAGAAGAACGCCTCCATCGCCTGTTCGAGTGTGTACCCACGGCCCATCAGGATCAGCACGCCGTTCAAGATGCCGTAGTCCGCTTCGGTGAAACCTTCTCGTGCCTCGGCGGTGCGTTGGTCGAACTCGGCTTGCAGATCGGTGACCGGGAAGGCCTTGTCGTAGATCCCTTCGAGCGTCGTGTTGAGCACCGTCACGCGAAAGTCGCCAACCGGCGGGTTGCCAGGCTGGGCCGTGCGACGGAACCCGCCGGGCTCGGGCGGAGCGCTCAGCACTCCCAACGGAGGACCAGCAGGCTCGACCCCGTCGATGAGACCGTCTTCGTTTGGTGTTGCAGACTCGACGATCTGTGCGGCCGTATACCCCGAGTCCAGCGCGGCGACGGTCACGGCAAACCCGAGACGTTCGCCATGTTGATCGCCGATCCGATTCGACGTGGCCGCGATGACATCGGTCGTGATCTGCGCACCGCTCGACTCCGGCAACGCTGCGTTTGGTGTGGTCGCCGCACGGGTGTCCGATGCTGCGGATCCTGATTCGGAGTCGGACCCTCCTCCGCAACCCGATGCCACGACCAATACGGCTCCAGCAAGGAGTGCCCGACCTCGTGATCTCGTCCGCGATTGTCCGGCCCGCCCCATCGTCGCGACAATAGCTGTCGTGCTTGTTTGCCGTGACAGAACATCCAGGCGGCGGGAATTCTGTCGAGCGACTCGGGACGAAAACCCAAACGACCGACAACCCAAACGGGATGTCGGTCGCATTGGCGGAGAGGGTGGGATTTGAACCCACGGACCCCGGAGGGTCAATGCCTTAGCAGGGCATCCCATTCGGCCGCTCTGGCACCTCTCCTGGGAGCACGCAGCATAGCCCGGTATCGTCGAACGCGGAACGGTGGCAGAGCGGACGAATGCACCCGCCTTGAAAGCGGACGACCTTCACGGGTCCGGGGGTTCGAATCCCCCCCGTTCCGCCAATGAGTGTCTCGGCCGGGCGATATCGCCCGGCCGGGCTCACTCGCTCAGTGCAATGACTGCCGAACCGACAATCTGTCGATGTCAGGACTTTGTACCGTCGCAAGAGGACCGGTCGAGCGGCGAGCATCGAATGATGAGATCAGACTGCCTCGACGGAAATGAGGCGGCTGCACGCGTCGCC
>JAJCXU010000415.1 GCA_029263275.1 Ilumatobacter sp. | reverse complement strand
CAGCCAACGCCTTGGTGGGTTCTTCCAACTGCAGTCCGTTGATGAACACCACGTCCGCGGTGCTCAGCAGCTCGGCGACTGACGGCGACGGCTCGAAGGTGTGGGAGTTCGTTCCTTCGGGCACGATCCCCACCACCTGGGCACGGTCACCGACGATGTTGGCCGCGATCGAGGTGATCGGCGCGACAGTGGTCACCACCTGCAGCCGATGCGCCGCGACCGCGCCGGGCGCTGCCTCGGAGGCCGAGGTGCTTCCACACGACGCCGCCAGGAGGCCAGCCGCGACGATTAACGCGACGGAACGACGAGGGAGCGAACAACACATCGACGGACAACGTAGATGCGAGTCGTTCGCAACACGACGTCACGCGCGAAGAAATCCGAAGAATTCTGGCCCGCTGACTGATCAGCCCGGGATGTCAGTCGAGCAGTGCAGCCGCTTCTGCCGAGATGATCGATGCGTCGACATCGATCGGCTCCTGCAATTGCTCGACCGTGAGGTGGCACTTGATGCTGTGACCAGGCGACAACTCGACCATTTCCGGCACGGTGACTTCGCACAGCCCGGCAATGGCGCGGTGGCAGCGGGTGTGGAACACACAGCCCGGAGGCGGGTTGGCCGGCGAGGGGATCGAGCCGGTCAGCGGGATCCGATCTTCGGCGACGCCATCAACATTGGGCACCGCGGAGAGCAGGGCCTCGGTGTATGGATGGTTCGTGCCGTCGAACATGGTGGCCGTGGAGCCAATCTCCATGATCCGGCCGAGGTACATGACGGCGATTCGGTCCGCCAGGTAGCGCACGACACCGATGTCGTGGCTGATGAACATGTAGCTCGAGCGTTCCTCGTTCTGCAAGCGAGCGAGCAGATTGAGGATTGCTGCTTGGACCGACACGTCGAGTGCCGATGTCGGCTCGTCGCAGACGACCACTTCGGGGTCACCTGCAAAGGCACGGGCGATTGCGACACGCTGCTTGAGGCCACCAGACAGCTGCCGCGGCCGCATGTCGAGGTGACGAGGCGACAGCTGCATCGCCTCAGCGATCTCCTCGACCCGTTTGTCCGCTGCGGCACCCTTGATGCCGGTCAGCTTGACGACGCTGCGCTGCAGGATGCGACGCACCGTCCAGGCACGGTTGAGTGCTGAGTCCGGGTTCTGGAACACCATTGAAATTGCCCGCACCGACTCGGTGACACGCGAGGTGGCTTTGTCGGCCATCTTTCGGCCGCGCAACGTGATTGCTCCGCCCTCGTCGGGAGCGTGCACGCCGAGCATGGTTTTGGCGAGCGTGGACTTGCCGGAACCGGACTCACCGACGAGGCCGAGGGTTTCACCCTCGGCGAAACCGAGGTCGACGCCCACGAGTGCCGGGACCTCATGGCCGCGTTGACGGAACGTCTTCGACACGCCTTCGACGCCGATGACCTGTTCGGTTCCGATGTCGTAGGGCACGGTGACTTCATCGGGCTCTGGAACGTCGCCGATCCGGTCCGCATGATGACAGCGCGTCCAGTGCCCGTCGGAGCGATCAACGATTGGCGGCACCGCGCTGCGACAGATGTCGGTCGCGATCGGGCAGCGATCGATGTATGTGCAGAACGGCAGGTCGGCGCCGATGGGCGGTGCCGAGCCGGGGATGGCGAACAGTTCGCGGTCGGTCTTGCGCAGACCACGTCGCGGAATCGAGTTGAGGAGCCCCTTGGTGTACGGGTGACTCGGGTTGTCGAACACCTCGGCAACGGTGCCTTCTTCGACGATGCGACCGGCGTACATGACGCCGACTCGGTCACACATGGTGCGAATGACACCCAGGTTGTGAGCGATGAGCAGAATTGCCGAGTTGAGTTCCGAGCGGAGGTCGCGGACCAGGTCGAGAACTTCGGCCTCGACCGTGGCGTCGAGCCCGGTGGTGGGCTCGTCGAGCACGAGCAAGTTGGGGTCACAGGCCAGGCCCATGGCGATGACGACGCGCTGCAGCATGCCGCCCGACAGTTGGTGCGGATACCGCTCCATGACGCTCTCCGGAGCGGCAATACGTACACGTTCCAACGCGGCGAGGGCCGAGACCCGAGCCTCGGACTTGGACTGACCCATCACTTGGAAGGCTTCGGCGACTTGCGTACCGATCTTCAGCACGGGGTTGACCGCCTGCACCGGGTCTTGGAAGACCATCGAGGCGCGCTGGGCACGGAACTCGCGGAGCTGGCTGGCAGACATCGCCGTGAGCTCTTCGCCGCCCGACAACACGCGACCGGCATCGATCACTCCGTTGCCCGGGAGGTAGCGCAGCGCGGCGTACGCCGTGGTGGACTTGCCGCAACCCGACTCGCCGACGAGACCGTATGCCTCACCTGGGCGCACTTCGAAGCTCACGCCGCGCAGGATCTTGCGCGGCTTGCCACGGACGATATACGACATCTCGAGACCGTCGATGGCCAGCGCTGCGTGCTCGCTCGGATCGGCGGGCTCAGGCGTGTGGGATTCGGTCACGGTCATGATTTCACTGCCTTGTCAATCGAGTCGGCGATCAGGTTGACACCGATCACGAGGCTGGCGATTGCCGCCGCCGGGAAGATGGACGGCCACCAGATGTCTCGGGCGATCTGTTCGTAGTTCTGGGAGACGTCGATTCCCCAGTCGGCGTCGGTGATGTTGCCGCCGACGAAGCCAAGGAATGCCAGGGTGGTGTAAGTGAAGATGGCATAGCCGAGGCGCACGGTTCCTTCCACGACGACGAGGCCGACGACGTTCGGGAGGATCTCTCGGGTCACGATGAAGAAGCCCGACTCACCTCGCATCTTGGCCGACATCACATAGTCGAGGTCAGACTCGGCAATGGCTGCCGAGCGAATCGTTCGCGTGATGGCAGGAACGAACAGCACCGCGATCGTGCCGATGATCACGGTGGTCGACCGTCCGAAGGTGAAGATGATGACGATGGCCATCAGAATGATCGGGATCGACAGGATTGCTTCGATCACACGGCTGAGGATCTCGTCGACCCATCCCTTGTAGTAGCCCATGATCAGGCCGAGGAACGTTCCCACCATGATGGCAACGGCGGTGGAAATCGGAGCGATGGTCAAGATCTTGCGTGCCCCGTAGATCACCCGGGTGTAGACGTCCCATCCGTTCTTGTCGGTGCCGAGCCAGGCCTCGCTGCCCGGCTTGACGCGGGGGCCGGCCTCGACGAACTCCTTCGGGTCGAACGACGTCAGCACGCCGGGGAGCACGCTGGCAAGGATCCAGAAGCCGACGATGAGCACTCCGACGATGAAGCCGGGACTGGTGTAGAGCACTCGAAGCTGTTCCTTTCGGATCTGCTTCTTGCCCTCTGCGATCGGAGCGGCCGCGGCCGGCTTGGCATCTTCAACAGGATCCGCAGCGGGCGTTTCTGTTGGGGGTTGGCTGCTAGTCATCAGTTGTCTCCCAACGATTGGCGTGCACGGGGATTCATGTAGGCGACCAGCAGGTCAGCCGAGAGCGTGGCGAGCATGTAGATGATGGCGACGGCAAGCACGCCGGCTCGCAGCACCGGGTAGTCAGCACGGTCGACGGCTCGAAGGATGAGGTTGCCGACACCCTGGTAACCGAATACTCGCTCGAGGGCAACCATGCCGCCGAAGAGATAGCCGAGCTGGGTACCGAGCACGGCAACCGTGGGCTGCAGTGCGTTGCGAGCGATGTGCTTGCGGAACACGTCAGGTGTCGAGAGCCCACGCATGAAGGCGGTTCGTGTGTAGTCGGAGTCGAGCGCCGTGATCGTGCCGGCTCGGGTGACACGAGCGATGTAGCCGAAGTACACCATCAGCACCGCGATCACCGGTAAGAGGAGATGCTGGATCTGGGTGAGGTAACTCGAGCCAGGTGGAGCTGCAGCCTGCACTTTGAAGAAGTCGACCGGCACAGCGAGGAAGGCGAGCAGAAACACGCCGGCGACGAAGTCAGGAATCGCCGAAAATGCGATACCGACGTTGATGATCGTGCGGTCGATCCACGTGTCCTTCTTGTAGGCGGTGATGAGGCCACCAAGGATCGACAACGGGACGATGACGATGAGCGAGAGCATGACGAGCTTGGCGGAGTTGCCGAGCGCCGTCCACACCAGGCTCATCACGGGCTCGCCCTTGGCGACGGAGAACGAGTCACCAAAGTTCAAGGTGCCGACCGACTTCACCAGCTTCCACAGCTGTGTTGCCACCGAATCACGAAGACCCAAGGATTCGGTCACCTCGATGAGCCGCTCGGGCGACGCGGTGCCGCCCGCAATCTTGCGAGCGGGATCGCCGGGGGCGATGTTGGGGATCAGCGTGACGATGACGAGCAAAAACGCCAACGTGACGATGGCGAGCATGAGTCGCCTGACAATAAATCTGAGCACGTGTTTCTTCTCCGTAGTTCGAACGATTGATCCCGGTAACGACGAAGGGCGCAGCGGTCAAGCCGCTGCGCCCCGTCGTCACGTTGCCCCGGACAGGGCCGGGGCGGGTGTTCGATTAGCCCTTCGTCGTGTTCTGCAGCTGCAGGTGACCGAGGGCCGTGGTCTGGAAGCCGTTGATCTCGCTGCTGGTTGCTGACAGGTAGTTGAAGAAGAACGGGTAGCACGCCGGGGCGTCCTCATGCAGCAGGCGCTGAATCTGCCCAACTGCGTCCTTCTGACCCGCCACATCGGTGGCGCTCTGGTAGTCGCCGAACAGGCCGTCGAAGGCGCTCGATGCGTAGTTCGACGAGTTCCAGTCACCGTCGGTCGCGAGTGCGCGGCCGAAGAAGATGTCTGGCGTCGGGCGGTGACCGTAGTCAACGATGCCGATCTGAGCCGAAGCGCCACATGGGCGGCCCGGGCCAGAGGTCTCGGGCTGCGTGCCGTAGCTGGCACCGGTGCACCAGTACTCGCCGTAGAAGTCCGAGTTCGGCGTGACGCTCACCGGCGTCGTGATGCCGACGGCGGCCAGGTAAAGCTCGACGATGGCCGCGATGGCCGGGATCTCACCGAGGTCGCCGACCTGGATCGGGATCTCGATGCCGTCTGCATACCCCGCGTCGGACAGCAACTGCTTGGCCATCTCGGGGTCGTACGGACGCTGTTCTTGGGTCTCGTCGAAGAACGGCAGCGTCGGGAAGACGGGGTGGTCGTTGCCGATCTGAGCCTGGCCCTCGTACACCGTGTTGACGAGCTGCTCGCGGTTGATGGCGTAGCAGACGGCTTGACGAACGCGGACGTCGGTGAACGGGCCGCCTTCGGGCAGCTGCGTGTTGAACCAGATCTGACGGTGGTTGGCCGACGGCGGCGTGAGCACCTTGACGTTGTCGTCGTTGAGCAGCGTTGCGCCGTCGGAGATCGAGAAGTCTTGGATGACGTCGATTTCGCCGGCGGCGAAGGCGGCGACCTTGGTGCCACCGCTCTCGAAGCCCTGCAGCGTGACGCTGTCGAGCTTGACGGACCCACCCCACCAGTTGGGGTTCGGCACGAACTTCGCACGGAATGCCGACGGATCGAAATCGTCGAGCATCCACGCTCCGGTGCCAGCCTTGCGATCGCTCAGCGTGGTGCCGCTCGAGTAATCGGCCGGGGTGATGAGCGACTGCGGGTTGAACAACGACACGAGCACCGGCAGGTTGCCGTTGGGCGAGTCGAGGTTCATCACGACGGTGAGGTCGTCCGAAGCTTCGGTGGCCCCGGCGCTCACGACGCCGGCAAGACCGGCGCCGACTTCGACCATCCGCTCGACGGTGCCGACCACGTCCGCAGCCGTGAGGGGCGTGCCGTCGTGCCAGGTGACGCCTTCGCGGAGCTTGAAGGTCCACTGGCTGGCGTCGTCGTTCGGTGTCCACTCGGTGGCGAGGGCGGTGTTGGCAATGTTGCCGTCGTCGCCAAGACCGACGAGGTACTCGAACGACTGCGACAGCACGGCGTATGTGCCGAGGTCGAGCATGTTGACCGGGTCGAGGCCAGAGTTGGCGTCGCCAGTCTGAATACCAGCGGTGAGGTCGCCGCCGGATGCACCGCTGCCGGTGTCGGTGGCGGCGTCGGTGGTGGGCGCCTCGGAGCCGGAGGAGGAACCCTCCGTCGTTGGCGCTGCATCGTCGTCGTCATCGCTGCCGCAGGCGGCGATGACTGCACCCATCATTGGCATCGAAAGGCCGATGATGGCGCCGCGCTTCACGAAATTGCGGCGATTGATCTTTCCTTGGACGTAGGCCTCGATCAGGTCAGCCTCGATCGGGCCTCCCGAGCGACGGGCCCAGTCAATACGTTTCCAATCCATTCAAATTCCCCCTTGGGATATGAGTTCACGCCGCGGGAACAGATGTCCCCCGACACGACGACCATAACGAGAACCCCCCCTGTGGACAAACCATGCCCCAGTTTGTCGTCGTTCTAGTCGCCGAGTTCCACAATGTAGCACGGTTCCGCCATGCGGAATGACGTCGGTCACATGTTGACTTGGAAGGTCATCAATCGGAAATCAATCGGAATCAATCGACCGCGTGCGCCAGATTCAGGTGACGATGCCGGACGACCGCAGGGCTGCGAGTCGCTCGACCGGCGAGGCGAGCACCGCCGCAAGCGTGAGTTCGAGGCCGAGGTCGGACGACTCTCGATACCAATCCCACTCGATGACCCCGGTTGCCCACTTCTCCAGGCGATTCATCCGGGTGGTGAAGATGTGGCGGGCAAGACGTTCGGTGTCACAGTCGCCGATGAACATCTCCTCGGCCGCTGCCTTCGCCAGGTCGTGTTCGATGATTTGCACGAAACGGTCGCCGACCGCACCCATGCCGTTGGCCCCGGGAAGCGACTCCACGCTGGCGAAGATCGGCTTCCAGACGTCGACGGCGCTCCCGACCGTGTCGTCCAACGCTTGGAACAATGCGCGTGTCGTGGCGATTGGCCCGCGTGGAGGCTGTTCGTCGAAATCGACTTCGAGTTGATCGAGCCCGTTCGACACGAACGCGACCAGGACGCCATCGCGGTCACCGAACTGGTTGTAGAGGGTCGCGACGGCGACGCCTGCCCGAGCCGCGAGCTTGCGCATCGTGAGGCCGACGATTCCGTCAGCGGCGATGAGTTCACCTGCTGCTGCAAGCACATCGCCACGGGTCCGCTCTTGTCGTCGCTCCCAGCCAGACTGCGCGGGCGCGTTGGCTGACGTCACCGTGCTGGCTCCCATGGATCGACAGCATACGACGCGCCGGCGATGTCGAACTCCCACTTCGTCTGGCAGCCGGCTGCGCGCTCGGAATCACACTCATATGCCCGCCCCTCGGGCGAGCTCGCCAAAGTCGCCGAACCCGACGGAATGCCGAATGGCGGCGCCGCCAAGGTCAGCTCGTCAGCAGGATGAGTTCCTCGTCGAGGTACTCGCCCTTACATTTGCTCCGCTGCAGTTTGCCGCTACTCGTCTTCGGCAAGGTCCCGGGTTGCACGAGCATGATGTCGCGCGGCGGCAGGCCGCTCACTTCGAGCGCACGATGATGGATGCGTTCGCGCACATCACCGAGATCACCTGACGTCTCGGTCAGTCGCACTTCGGCAACGACGACCACGCTCTCCTTGCCCTTGTACCCCTCCATGCCGAAGGTGATGACGTTGCCAGCGCGCACACCGTCGAGCGGGCCGACGGCGCGTTCGATGTCTTCGGGAAACACGTTGCGCCCGCCGACGATGATGACGTCCTTGATGCGACCACACATCACGAGCTCGCCGTCGAGCAGATAGGCGAGGTCGCCCGTGCACAACCAGTCATCGTGAAAGAGCGCGGCAGTGGCATCAGGGCGCTTGTAGTAGCCGGAGGTCACCGACGTACCGCGAAGCAAGAGTTCGCCGACGTGGCGTTCAGGCAACTCCTCGAACGTCGCCGGGTCGACGACCTTCATCTCGAGTCCGGGAACCGCCTTGCCGAGCAGCGGAAGCTTTCGAGCGGTGACCGCGAACTCGTCGGGGTCCTGCACTTCGATCGGCTTCGCGACCCGTTCGGTTTCGAGCACGATGCGGTCGAC
>JAJCXU010000414.1 GCA_029263275.1 Ilumatobacter sp. | reverse complement strand
CCCACACGTCGCCGCTGTCGTCGAACCCGCGTCGACCCGCCCGGCCCGCGATCTGTTGGAACTCGCGCACCCGCAGGAGGCGCGTCGTGTTGCCGTCGTACTTGCACAGTTGCGTGAACAGCACCGACCGAATCGGCACGTTGACCCCCACGCCCAGCGTGTCGGTGCCACAGATGATCTTGAGCAGCCCAGCCTGTGCCAGCCGCTCGACGAGCAATCGATACTTCGGCAGCAGCCCGGCGTGGTGCACGCCCACTCCCCCGACCAGAAATCGTCGGAGGCCCTTGCCGAACGGCGAATCGAACCGGAAGCCACCAATCAGGTCCTTCACCTGTTGCTTTTCGTCCTTGCTCAGCGGATCGAGGCTGAGATAGCTCTGTGCTGCTTCGGTCGCCTCGCGCTGGGTGAAGTGGACGAGATAGATCGGTGCACGGCCTGACCGGAGCAGATCGTCGATCGACTGATGCAACGTCGACGTCCGGTATTCGAAGTGCAAGGGCACAGGGCGTTGCGTCGACTTCACGAGGGCGGTGTCGCGTCCCGTCCGACGGGTGAGTTCATCCTCGAAGAAGCGGGTGTGGCCGAGCGTTGCCGACATCAGCAGGAACTGGCAGTGCGGGAGTTCGAGGATCGGCAGCTGCCATGCCCAGCCGCGTTGCGGATCGCTGTAGAAGTGGAACTCGTCGGCGATCACGATGTCGACGTCGGTCTGGTCGCCGTCACGAAGTGCCCAGTTGGCGAGGATCTCGGCCGTACAGCAGATGATCGGTGCGTCGGCGTTGATTGAGCCGTCGCCCGTGATCATCCCCACCCGCTCGGAGCCGAACTGGCGGCACAGTTCGAAGAACTTCTCACTGACCAACGCCTTGATCGGCGCGGTGTACACGCTGCGTTGATCGCGACCGAGCCCAACGAAGTGTGCAGCCACGGCGACCAGCGACTTGCCCGAACCGGTTGGCGTGTTGAGGATGACGTTGCTGCCCGCGATCAGTTCGAAGGCAGCTTCCTCCTGTGCCGGGTACATCTCGATGCCCTGTTCGATCGTCCACGCGGTGAACCCGTCGAGCAGCGCCGACTCGTCGGGCGCAGGCGGAAGATGATGCAGGATGGGTGGCAAGTCGCTCATGGGGTGCCCTTAGTCTGCACACATGCCGACGTTTCGCAGTGCCTGGAGTTGGGCGTTCGGGAAGCATCTCCCGAAACCGCCAAATCCAGACAAGACCGTCGAGGCCGGCTGGGTGCCGGTCTGGCAGGGCCCGATGCTCACCGAACTCCTCAAGGACGAGGGCATCCCGGCGGTGTGGACCGAAGACTTCAATCTGAACGTCGGCGTCTACAGCCGCGAAGCCATGGCCCGGATCTTCGTCACCGAAGACCGCAAGACCGAGGCCGAACAGCTCATCACCGACTTCGTCGGCGCAGCCCCCCGCCACCGCAAACTCTGACGCGCCACCCCTCTCTCCCCCTCCCCCTCCCCCTCACCCTCCCTCCCTTCTCGTTTGCGTGACGATTTTGGTGGGCATGTCAGCCATTTCCGTCACGCAAACGGTCTGATTCCGGGCGACGGGTGCGTTCGCCCACTGTCGGGGCATGGACGCCCAACTCATCTCGCTGGCCGAGCAGCAGGATGGCTTGCTCTCGTTGGCACAACTCCGCCGAGCCGTGCCAGCCCGACACCGCCAGCGCCGACTCATCGAGCAGGGTCTCATTCGCCGCGTCGCCCCGTCGACGTACAAGATCGGCGGGTCGCCCGACACACAGCGACAACGTTTGCGCGCCGGATTGTTGAGCCTCGGCCGACGGAGCTGGGTCAGCTACGAGGCCGCGGCGGCGCTCCATCGTCTGGACCGCTCGGATCCACATGCCGTGGAGTTCACCGTGCCGCGAGGACGTTCCGTCTCGTCGATGCCGTTCCGCGTCCACACCACACACCGCCTCGCAACGATCGACCTCATCACGGTGGACGGCTTACGTTGCTTGGCAGCCACGCGCACGATCATCGATCTCGCCCACGCGCGCCGACCCGTCCCGCGGATCGAGGCAGCCATCGACAGCGCTGTTCGGCTGGGGCTGTCGGCGCCGCACGTCCTTGCCACTCGCCCCGAATCGTTGCGTGGGCAGGGACGATGGGGATGCCGCTTGATCGATCAGTTGGTCGTTGACAGTGGCGGGCACTCACCGCTCGAACGCCGCTTCCTCGAAATCGTTCGCGAAGCCGGGTTGCCCCGACCGCTGACCCAAGCCATCCACCGCAAGGGCCAACGCCATGTCGCCCGCGTGGACTTCCTCTTTGCCGCTCAGTCGGTCGTTGTCGAAGTGAGCGGACAACACGGGCACTCCAGCCCGACCGACCGGGCACGTGATGCGCAACGCCGCAACGAACTCCAAGAACTCGGCCGGCGGGTCTACGAGTACACGTTCGCCGACGTAACGAGTGACCCCAACATGGTCCGGCGCACCCTGACCCGACGTTTGCGTGACAGAATTGGCTGACATGCACACCAAATTCGTCACGCAAACGAGAAGAAGTGGGTTAGCGGCGGAGGAGTTCTTGGGCCATGGGGCACTCGGGCTGGATGGCGGGTGGGCCCATGGGAACGTGGCCGTGGGGGCCGACGACGTCGGTGAGCATCGAGGTGGGAAGGATCTCGACGTCCATCTCCCACGGGTCA
>JAJCXU010000413.1 GCA_029263275.1 Ilumatobacter sp. | reverse complement strand
CGGTGCCAGCGCCATGTTGACCTCACGCTCGTTGGGAACGAACCCTGAGCCGCCGACCATCGCCCGAATCGCTCCGTTGGTTGCGTCGAGCGACACGATTGCGTTCTCGAACCGACCACTCGTGACCGGCAGCACGTCGTGGGCGTTCTCGGCCAGGATCTGCAGGTTGTTGTCGATCGTGGTGTGGATTCGCAGCCCGCCACGGAAGAGCTGGTTGTATCGGTCCTGATACGTCGAGCCGAGAATCGTCGACTTGTTGAGGAGATAGTCGCGCAGTGCCTCGGTGTAATACGTGCGCTCGTTCGACCGGGTTGGGATGGTCTTGACTCGCGACGGCAAGGCGAAGGTCTCTTCGAGGATTTCGGATTCTTCGAGGGTGATGTACTCCTCGCCGACCAACCGGTCGAGCACTTGCAGCCATCGTGCACGACTGCGCTCAGGTTCGTTGATCGGGTCGAAGCCCGACGGCGAACGAACGAGGCCCGCGAGGAACGTCGACTCGATGAACGTGAGCTCCGCGGCGGTCTTGCCGAAGTAGGTCTCCGCTGCAGCCTGGATGCCGTACGCGTTGTTGCCGAAGAAGACGGTGTTGAGGTAGCGCTCGAGGATCTCCTCCTTCGAGAGTTCCTTTTCGAGCATCCGTGCGTAATGGGTTTGCAGCAGCTTGTAGCGGCCATCGCGCTCAAGCCCCGCAAGGAAGTCGTTCTTGACGACCTGCATCGTGATCGTCGACGCACCCTGCTGCGGGGCATCGCTCGCGAAGTTCGACAGCGTGGCGCGGATCAACGATCGCACGTTGACGCCATCGTGGTTGAAGAATTCCTTGTCTTCGACCACCAGGAACGCTTGCACCACCTGCGGGGGCATGTCGGCGTATTTGATCGGCTGTGAATTCTCGAGTTCGAACACGGCGATTTCCTCGCCGTTGCGGTCGTACACGTAGGTGCGCTGCGCAAGCGCTTCGAACTCCGGCAGCACGACCGGCTCTTCTTCGTGGGCGTTGGCGACGTGCCAGACCCTGGGAGCAATGGCCACGACCACGCCCGTGATCAGGAGTGCGCCGGCCGCGATGATCGCGAACAGACGTGGGAGCCAGCCAGTGATGCGCACAGTGGGCCTGACAGTAGTGGCCGATTCGGCCCGATTCGGGTCACACAACACTCGTCACTGCCCCTCTGCCCGGGACGGAACGGGACTACCGGGGCTACGGTCGCGAGATGTCACGTTTTCCCGTCAAGCCCTTCCGTTTCGGCGTCCAGCTGTCCAATGCCACCACTGGTGCCGAATGGGTCGAGAAGGCCAAGCAGATCGAGTCGCTCGGTTACGACGTCGCCACCATGCCCGACCACTTCGGCGACCAGCTTGCCCCCGTGCCAGCGCTGCAGGCCATGCTCGATGCGACCACGACGCTCCGGGCGAGTGCCCTCGTCTTCGACAACGACTACAAACATCCCGTCGTGCTCGCCAAAGAATTGGCCACCATGGACGTCCTGAGCAATGGCCGGGTCGAGATCGGCCTCGGTGCCGGCTGGATGATCAGCGACTATGAGCAAACCGGCATGCAATACGACCGTCCCGGCGTGCGAATCGACCGCTTCGTCGAGGGCCTGCACATCATCAAGTCCGCCATGGGCGACGGCCCGTTCTCCCATCAAGGTGAGCACTACACGATCACCGACTACAACGGATTCCCGAAGCCGGTGCAGGGCCCGCATCCGCCGATCATCGTCGGAGGCGGTGGGCCACGCGTGCTCACCATCGCTGCCCAGCAGGCCGACATCGTGGGTGTCAACGGCTCGCTCCACGCCGGCGTCATCGGCCCCGACGCCATCGCCAGCATGACCGGCGACGTCATCACCGAGAAGGTGGCATTGGTCGCCGACGCGGCGGAGGCAGCCGGACGGCTCGATCACATCGAGATGAACATCCGCACGTTCTTCGTCAGCGTCACCGACGATCGCGCTGGCCAGGTGTCCGGCATGGCATCAATGATCGGTGTCGAGGAATCGATGATCGAGGAATCACCGTTTGCCTTGATCGGCAGCCCAGACCACATGATCGAGACGATCCAAGCTCGACGCGAACAGTTCGGATTCAGCTACGTCATCGTCGGCCCTGACGAACTCGAAGCGTTCGCCCCGGTCGTCGCGGCGCTCGCCGGCAAGTAGTGCCCGTCGACATCTGGGGTGATGGCCCGCTCGCCGACGCGGCGCTCGTCGCCGCCCGGTCGCTTGGCTGGGATGCTGCAGCAGGGTCGGCGAACGTTCAGTCCGATCGAGATGTCGTTGCCGTCGCTCCCCTTGCTCGGAGCGTGGCCGAGTGCGACGCGCTGATCGCTGGCCCAACACCCGGGCGGCGCGCCTTCGCGTGGCCCATGGTCAGCGTCACTGCGGTGCAGCAGATGATTGGACGATGTCGCGGCCTCGGCTCACTGACCAACCTGTCCTCGCGATCAACACAACCGTCGACTGCTCGGACCCCCGATCTCACCGAGTCGCTCCTGTCGGCAGTTCATGACCAGGTAGCCGTGCTGTTGTTGTTGGCTCAGATCAGCGGGAGCGGTTCTCCGACCCGCGTCTCGCTCCGGTCGTCCCCGCAAGGGGTCGAGCGAATCGACATGCGCATGCGAGATCTGACCGCAACCGTGGAGGTCAAGTGGACCGACGCGTTCGCACCGTCACTCGATGTGCAGGCCGCCGGGGCTGATGGCGTGCTCCGTATCGAGACCGACCCGTCGACTCATCTCGAACACAACGGCGAGCCCGTCCCGATCCCGACACCCAGGCCGATCAGCCCCGAGCTGCAGCCGCTGCGCGACGCCGGCATCATCGACACGATGAAGACCATTGGGGCATCGTTCTTTGACGACCGCCCGCTCGCCCATGCCTTCTCGTTCGAGTTCGGACGATCGGTCGTGGCCGTCATCGAGGCCGCTGGCCGATCGGGGCGGATCGACGGTTCGTCGGTCCCGCTGGAGCCGCTACTCGGCTGAAAAGTCGCTCTGTCGGCAGATGGCCGCTCGGTGACTGAATGTCTGGAGAATCTTACCGAACGTACGTTCGTTTCCCTCGTTCGTCGAGGGCTGGCTGTCGGTCAAACGCCAATCAGCATCAGCAGAACTTGGCGAATCCCTGGACGTAGCGCGGAGTGGCGCCGTCGTAGCTTCCGCGGTTGAAGTCTCCGCCGGTCCACAAGCAACCCGTGGAGTCGGCAAACAAGTCCCAGCTTCCCTCACCGTTCTGGGAACCGATGTCCGGGTACCAGGTCAGATGCTCGAGACTGAGGGTGCCGAAGGCACTCATCCAGCGGATGGGCTTGCTACTGGTTGCGCCGTCGAGGCCGGGCCACCGGTAGGCATCCCGGTACAGCCGGCTGTTCTGGTTGGCATGGCTGCCCGAGTACACGACATTGTTGAGCGTGGTGAGTGCCTGGCCGTCGCCCCACGG
>JAJCXU010000412.1 GCA_029263275.1 Ilumatobacter sp. | reverse complement strand
ACCGAGCGGATGCTGATGGCCGTTGCCTCGCCGCACGTCGACATCCTCGGTCACTGCACCGGGCGGATGATCGGCAAGCGGCCACCCAGCGATTTCGACGCCGACTACGTGTTCGCAGCGTGCGCTCAGTTCAACACGGCGGTCGAGATCAACTGTCGGCCTGAGCGGCTCGACCCGCCGCGCGAACTGATCGACCTGGCCATTGAGTACGGCTGCTGGTTTTCGATCGACACGGACGCGCACGCCACGGGTCAGCTCGAGTGGCAACCCCTGGGTTGCGACCGTGCAGCGGAGCGCAACGTGCCGATCGACCGCATCATCAACACGATGCCGGTCGAGGAGCTGCTGGCCTGGACCCGTCAGTCCGCTGCTTGAGCGCGCGGCAATCGCTCAGCAGGCTGCAGGCCTTTGATCGGTACGCCGACGCTGCCCGGCAACCGGCCGAAGGGGCCGCTGACCTCGAAGGTGACGCCGTTGCCGGCGCCGTCGACGCCGCGTTGCGAGGATATGTAGAGCCGCGTGCCCGAAGGGTCGAATGCGACTCCGGTGACCTCACTCGTGTCGTGGCCGACGAACTGGAGAAAGGCGCTCACGGCGACTGATGAGTCATCACGTTCTTCGATGACGCAGAGCTGCATGTTGCCCGAGTCTTCGGCCACGAAGATGTCGCCGGAATTCTCGTGCACGACGACCGCATCGACGTCGTCGAGCGCGAGCGTGGGATGGGCGAGGCAAT
The DNA here is from genome assembly GCA_029263275.1 of Ilumatobacter sp. Classification (GTDB taxonomy): domain Bacteria; phylum Actinomycetota; class Acidimicrobiia; order Acidimicrobiales; family Ilumatobacteraceae; genus Ilumatobacter_A. The sequence goes on along the minus strand of JAJCXU010000412.1, from coordinate 2,881 downwards.
CGTGAACAAGACGGAGGCGCTGCGCGGCGAGGTCGATTTCCCACACCCGCTTGTCGTACTTGGTGCCGAACAGCAGTCGTCCGCGATGGATCCACGCTCCTTCTCCGCCCCGGAATTCGGTCGTGTTGCTGGAGCGATCGGGTTCGGTCGTGCTGACGGGGTGCCACGTGACTGGCGCTGATTGAGCGGAGATGTTCGTCAGGTCGACGGAAGCGGCGGCGAGTACGCCGGCATCCAGCTGGCCCGGCACTGTGGGAGTGAATCGGTAGAGCCGCCCGACGTACTGATCCTCGGTCAGGTACACCGCACCGGTCGCAGGATCGACCACGGCGGCCTCGTGATTGCAGGACCCGAGGAGTGGCCGGACGACACCTTCGCTCGGCGTGAATGGATCACACTCCCAGACTTGGCCGCCGGCGCCCGACTCCTCGCACGACAGGTAGGTGTTCCATGGCGTCGGCCCGCCGCTGCAATTGCGGTTGGTGCCCGAGAGAATCGAATAGGAGTCGATCAGCGTCCCGTGCGCATCGAATCGAAGCGCCGACACTCCACCGTTGGCGTTGGTGCGCTCGTGGTTGGCGACATAGACCCAGCCTCCTGCGGGGTGGGCGAAGCAGGCGCCGCCGTCGGCATTCGACCGCCAGGTGAAGGTCGTGCCGGGAACGGTTTGCCGTGCGGTCGCGAGCAGCCGGCTGGTGAAACCGTCGGGCAGCCGGATGCCGTTGGCATCGGGGAGATTCAGTGGCCCGTATCGGCCGTCGCCGGTCAGGTTGCCGGCACCTCCGACGAGTGAGCGGTTGAAAAAGGAGAGGCTGACGCTGGCGCCGAAGGCCGCGCCGGTTGCTTGTCCGAGGAAACGTCGCCGGGAAACGGGCACGTCGTTGAGTCTGTCAGCGCTCATGGCGAGGTGCCAGGATGGCCAGGTGACGACGAACGACGCCAGAGTCGAATGGTTGACCATTGCCGGCGACGCACAGACGTGGCGGTCGATCGGATTGACGGTGTCCGCAGATGGATTGATTCCACTCTTCGGAACCGGGATGAAGGTCGTCGAGCCGTCAGGTCCCGACGCTGCCGGAATCGTCGGGTGGGGTCTGAGTGGGATCGAACCGATCGCGGTGATCGCTGGGCTGCAGGTCGACATCGTCGCACCGGCCACGCCGGTCTTTGCCGACCATGCGTTGGGTGCGGTCGAGTTGGATCACGTAGTCATCATGACAAGCAGTTTGGAGACAGTGTCCGCGGCAGTCGCTGAGGCGACCGGGTGCGAGCTCAAACGCACACGCGAACTCGGGGCGATCACGCAGGGGTTCCATCGAATTGGGCGGGGCGGCTTGATCGTCGAGATTGTGGAGCACCCGGAATTCGACCGCGGCGAGGCCGAGTTCTGGGGCCTCGTGATCAACGTCGAGGACATCGACGCCGCGTGTGAACTTCTGGGCCCTGAGCGAGTGAGCGAGCCGAAGGATGCGGTGCAGTCTGGGCGCCGCATTGCGACCATTCGGTCCGACGTGGGCCTCGGCACTGCGGTCGCCTTGATGTCGCGAGACAACCGCTGACCTGCCGCGATGTCCCTTCCGTCGGGGACCGGTTGGGGGTGGGCCGCGCGAGCCGTAGCATGGCATGCCTATGTCGAAGAAGACCAGCAAGCGCAAGGCCCGCCTCCGTCGTTCCAAGGCGAACCACGGCAAGCGTCCCAACATGGGTCGCTGATCGCGCCAATCATCTGAATCTCGCTGCCTCGCAGCACTTCTGAGCGCTCGCTCACTCACTCATGGTGAGGTGACGGGCGCTTTGTCGCGTCTGGGGTCAGGTTCTGGGAGGGCCGCCGGCAATCTCGGCGCGATTTCCGGCGGAATGCTGGCCCTCACTTCCCGAGAACGCCGCGTCGCCTCAGATCCGACCGAGAGGAGAACGGAATGCTCAGTTGCTGCGGCCGACGGTCTGGATCTCGTCGACGTCGTGATCGAAGGTGGCGGTGCGGTTGAACGGATCGAGCGTGCCTGACCCGCCGGAGCTGGTGTAGCTGATGTTCCAGGTGGTGGTGACGCCGACGCTGTACGGGGCGTCGTCGGGGCTGGACTGGCGGTAGGTGTAGCCGCAGGGACCCTCGTCGAGGGTGTTCTCGTCGACGATTGGGGTGCCGAAGCCGTCGCAGACGCGTGTGTCGCCGTTGCCGAAATCGAAGGCGATGCTGTCGTGCTCGGCGGTGAGCGTCGCCCAAACTGGGCCGGCCTCAGCGGTCAGCGGTTCGAACGTGGCGGGCTCGACGGCGAGCCACATGCCGAGGTTGACGTAGCCGCCGAACTCGAAGCGTGGCGACACGTCGGGCTCCGGCAGTTCGATGCGACTGCGGGCCGCGGCGATGAGGCCGGGGAGGAGATCGTCGGCGTCGAGATTCGCGGGGACCACGCGGAGATTGCCGATGAATCCCGGGCAGCGGACGGAGTAGACGTGGTGGGGTTCGCCGTTGACGTTGGTGACCATGGTCCGCGCCCGTCGCTGGGCCTCGTCGCGTGTCGCTTGTTCGCGTTCGTCGTTGCGAGCAGCGAGGTCCTCGGGCGTGAGTTCTTCGTCGGGGACCTCGTAGTCGGGAAGTGGTGGCGGTGGCGTGCCGGTCGCAGACTCCCACTCGCCCACGTCGTAACGGTCCCACGTGCACTTCGGCCCGCTCCCGCCACCCGGCGTATAGACGACACCCGACACAACAGTGACCCCGACGTCCCCACTGTCCTCGTCAGCGGTAGGTGTCCAACCTCCCCCGTCACCGCCAGCTTGTACCGCGCCCGAGGCAAGGATCGTGAGAAGGACGGCTGGCACGAGGGCCGTCACCGAGCGCATGGACCGATTCCTATCGTGCGTTCGATCAGCGTGCCGCCGC
>JAJCXU010000411.1 GCA_029263275.1 Ilumatobacter sp. | reverse complement strand
AGCATTGATTTCGACGCCGTCCATTCCCGCTGCGCACGCGCGAGCTGAGTTGGCGACGAACCCGTCGATCACGGCCTCGACGTCGTTGGCTTCCATCCACTTTGGTACCTCGCGGGCATTGACCTCGGGTACTCGTGACGGCGCCCACAGCGGAGCCTGGCTGTAGGCCGACGACCCCTGTCCGCCTGCATGGTCGAGCGATGCAATCGCGAGCGCACCGTGGGCCTGCACGGCGGCGGCGATTGCAGACCAGCCATCTGAGCACTTCTCACCCAACGGTGCTCGTTCGTACGGCCAATCGCTCGGATGGACCGACGCGCCCTCGACGACGACGATGCCGGCACCGCCCAGGGCGCGCCGTTCGAAGTAGGCCGTGTGACGGTCGGTGAGGCTGCGGTCGTCAGCGCCGAGGTTGGTGACGTGGGGTCCGAACATCACTCGGCTGGGTGCCGTGCGATCGCCGATGTGCAGCGGGGAGAGCAGTTCCATGTCGGGTCTACGCCTTGCGGAGGGAGGGTTCTTCGCGCCGGATCAGCCGCCCGAAGTTCCGCCAGTGTTTCACGAGGATGAGCGCGCAGAGCGCGGCCATCGCCCCGAACTCCCAAGCGGGGCGGCCGAGCAGAACGAGCCCGACGGGAACCGATGCCACCGTCACAATCGATCCGACCGCCGCCTTGCCGGTGACCTTGCTGATCGTCCACCACACGACGGGAATCGCCAGGCCGAGCAGCGGCTGCAGCACCATGACCACGCCAGAGCCACAGGCGACGCCCTTGCCGCCCTTGAAGTGGCGGAACGCCGGGAACATGTGGCCGAGGGTGGCAGCGATGGCACAGACGTAGGCGAGCGGTCGACCCGTACCAGCCCAGTCGAAGCCCATGCCGAGACCCAGGCCGGTGGCAGTCGCCGCCTTCAGCGCGTCGAGGACATAGACCCAGATGCCCTTCCTCCAACCGAGTGCACGCGTGACGTTGGACGCGCCAGGGTTGCCCGAGCCGAAGGTGGCGATGTCGATGCCGTTGCCGCGCGCGATCAGAATCGCACTGGGAAACGTGCCCAACACGTAGGACATGATGATGAGCAACGCCGCCAACACAGTTCGGAATCTTCGCACGTCGCCGCCCGATCCCGCGACTCGACCGGCCTCGCACGTCCACCGCGCCGCTCCAACCCCCGAAATATGTACGCAACGTGCCCTCTGAGGTCACTCTCGGTACGAATTTCGGACTTGGCTGGGGTGGTGTGCGAGGTGGTGTGCGAGGTGGCGTGGGAGGCGGTGGTGGCTGTCGGAGAAAGGCTGGGGGTGCTGGTTGGGTGATCAGGTAGCGTCGCCTGCCCTGTGGACGCCGAACTCTTCCCCGATCTCGTTGCTGAGCGCGCCCATCTCGCCTTCTCGCGCCACTCGCGCGATCGGATGGTCGAGCGGCTCTCGGCGGTTGACCCCGAGAGCGCGGCAGACGAGATCACCAAGGAGTACATCGAGGTCACCGTCGCTGACGCCATCGAGGATCTCGGTGGACCGGGCGCCGGGGACTTCTTCGGACGAATCGACTGCGGCGATGATCGTGGCGGCGTCGAGCAGTGGTACGTCGGCCGACGCCACATCGAGAACGACAACCACGACCCGGTCGTCGTCGACTGGCGGGCACCGATCGCCGCGCCGTTCTACCGCGCCACTGCCGTCGACCCGCTCGGTGTCGACTTCCGACGTCGCTTCACACTCGATGACGGCGAACTGATCGCATACCTCGATGAACAACTCGACGACCCAGAATCGGGCGACGTCGCTGGCGGCATCCCCGACCCGGTGTTGGCCGAGATCGGCGCTGAGCGCAGCGGCGAGATGCGTGAGATCGTCGCCACGATCCAAGGCGAACAGGACGTGGTCATCCGCTCCGACATCGACCAGGTCCTCATCGTGCAGGGTGGGCCCGGCACCGGCAAGACCGCGGTCGCACTGCACCGCGCTGCGTACCTCCTGTTCGAACATCGCGGTCGCCTCGCACGCGACGGGGTCCTCGTTGTGGGGCCGAACCGCGCGTTCCTCGACTACATCGGCAACGTGCTGCCGTCGCTCGGCGAGCGCAGTGTCCGGCAATCCACGATCGACGATCTGTGTATCCCGCGCGTCGACATCACCGGACTCGACGAGGTGGAGTCCGCACGTTGGAAGGGATCGGCCGACCGGCTCGCTGATTTGGAAGCGTCAGCACTTGCCGCGATCCAACCTCCGCCGGACGACATCGCCGTGCCGATCGGCGCCCGCAATCACATCTTCTCTGTTGACGACATCGCTGGATGGTTGGAGACCGCGAAGGGCGGCACGAGTCCGATCAACGAACGACGTGTCCGTGTCACCGCACTTGCCAAGCGAGCGCTGCTGCAACGGACGGGCGATGACGCAGCGTGGTCGAGCGCTGGACCGTTGAAGACAGCGATCAACAAGGCGTGGCCGACACAGAAGCCGGTCAAGCTGGTCGACGCCATGTTGCCCGGGCCGAAGGGCAAGAAGCGTGCCTGGACTCGCGCCGACCAACTGCTGATCGACGAGGCGAATTCGCTGCTCAACGGATCACCGTTCACGTACGGGCACGTGATCGTCGATGAGGCCCAGGAC
>JAJCXU010000410.1 GCA_029263275.1 Ilumatobacter sp. | reverse complement strand
CTGACGATCGAAGAGTTCGCGGGAACCGTCGGTTCCACCGGTCCGGTTGCCGTAGCCGGCCTCGGCACGCGGTCGCCTCTGGTTGGCGACGTCCGCGTCGTGCATGCCCCGGCTGGCATCGAGTGGATCCAACCAGCCGAGATGACCATTCGCTGCGGCGCATCGACACCCGTCGACGAGGTCGAGGCCGCCCTCGCCGAACACGGCCAGCAGGTTGCCGTTCCGCCAGGAGGCACCATCGGCGGAGCGTTGGCGGTCGGCCACAGCGGAATCCGCCGGCTGGCCTACGGAGCCATGCGCGACGTCTTGCTCCAAGCCAACTATGTCAATGCCGCTGGCGAACTGGTGAAGGCGGGCGGACCGACCGTGAAGAACGTGAGCGGGTTCGATCTCTGTCGCCTGCTGGTCGGGTCGCGAGGGACGCTTGGGTTCATCGGCGATGTCATCCTTCGGACGCGCCCGAAAGCGGCCTTCGAGCAATGGTTCACGTCAGACCGCGATCCGTGGGACTTGCTCACCGGGCTCTTTCGTCCGACGTCGGTGCTGTGGGACGGAACGACGACGTCTGTGCTGCTCGAAGGCGACGAACGTGATGTCGCTGAGATGGCGGAACGATTCTCGCTGACCGCAGTCAGCAACGGTCCGGTGCTTCCGACCGGTGGACGCTGGTCGATGGCCCCGTCGGAGCTGGTGTCGCTGCGCGTGGCTCCGCCGGGTTCGTTCGTCGCAGAGATCGGTGTGGGTGTGGTCCACCACACCCGCGCACGACCGAAGCGGGCGCCCGATCCCGTACAAGCTGAACTGCATGCCCGGATCAAGCAGGAGTTTGATCCGGCCGGTCGCTTGAACCCGGGTATCGACGCCCTCGCGGCAGTGTGAGCAGCGATCAGACGAGCCGGCCATTCGTCGACCGGCCCGTCACCGATCTTGCCGCGGCCGAAGTGCTGGCGGGCGCCGCTGCGAAGCACTGGGGGCTGAGCGAACCACGACTCCTGCGGTCGGGGATGAACGCGATCTATCGCGCGGGTGACGTCGTGCTCCGAGTGAGCTCGCCAAGCGCTCCGGCCACGTCGTCGATCCAACTCGCGGTGACATTGGAGGCTCGCGGGCTCGAAGTGACCCGGCCGGTTCGGGAGACGTCGTTGGACCGGGACGGCATGAGTGTGACCGCTTGGGAGTATCTGCCCGCCGCCGTTGATCGGCCAATCGATTGGCACGCCGTCGGCGACATGGTGCGGCGGACGCACGAGATCGACAGGTCGGCCGTACCGCCCGGGTATCCAGTGCCGCAGCCGACCGACTTTCCGTGGTGGGACTTTTCGACGCTGCTCGACGACGTGAGCGGCGTATTGGATGACGGTGCCCGCAGGGGCATCGAGGCGGCAATCGGTCGGTGGCCCGACTGGGGCAACTCGAATGGTTCAGTTGTGTGCCACGGTGATGTTCACCCCGGAAACGTGATCATGACCGAGCGAGGTCCCGTGCTGATCGACTGGGATCTGCTGTGCTGGGCCCCACGCGGTTGGGACCACGCACCCATGATGACCTGGCACACCCGATGGGGTGGCGACGCGTCGTGGTACGCCGACTTCGCTGAGGGCTACGGCAGGTCGATGGTCGCAGACTCGTCCGCCGAGGCATTCGCCGAACTCCGCCTTGTTGCCGCCACCCTGATGCGACTCAAGGCAGGGATGCACAATGAGGCGGCAATGCCCGAGGCGCAGCGCCGCCTGGCGTACTGGCGTGGGGAATCTGACGCGCCGACGTGGCAAGCGCAGTAGCGCCCGGTTGACTTGCCCGTCATGTCGATCGGCACCACACCCCATCTGAGCGTGGCCGAGTCGCCAACTGGCGCAGGGCGCGGTGTGTTCGCACGTCGGCTCATCGCCGCCGGCGAGGAGATTGAGCGCTGCCCGATGTTGATCGTTGATGGCGAACGCGCCGAGGCGTTGTCGCTCGGAGCTGACGGATACGTCTTCGGCTGGGGCAGCGATTCGACCGCACTCGCACTGGGGTACGGCTCGCTCTACAACCACAGCTATGCGCCGAACGCCGAGACGCTCGAGACGCCCGAGGAGTTGGTCATCACCGCCCTGCGTCCCATCGGAGAGGGTGAAGAGATCTTCATCAACTACATGGGAACTGCCCAGGACGGCGTCTGGTTCGACCTGCTGTAGGAGGTGGGGGAGTCCGTCGGTCAGTCCGGTCGGACCGTTGCCCAACCCCGCACGTACTCGCGATCGGGATGCACCGCGCTGAGCGGATCTTCGCTGTCACGCCAGTATCCAAGGCCGTTGCCTGACTTTGCGTAGCCGATGAATCGCAGGAGATCGTCGGGCCAATCGGCAACGACGGCCGGCGGGCATTCGAGAAACTGGTTGCTGGACTGCGTGAGCCAACTGACAGCGTGCTGCAGCGAGAGCCCCTGACGCCACCCGTCGCTCGTATTGGCGCCGCCGCCGTGGTACAGCCGACCGGTGTACAGCAAGACTGACCCGGCGGTCATCTCCGCAGGAACGGCGGCGTCCGGATTGGACGGCTCGGTGTTGCCATCGCGATGGCTGCCCGGAATGATTTGCGTTGCACCGTTCGATGCGGTGAAGTCGCTGATCGCCCACATTCCGTTCATCTCGATTTCATTCGGAAAGTCGACCATGTCGTACTTCCACTGATCGCGGTGCAGCCGTTGGGCGGTCTCGCCAGGCCCGATCTGGATGAACTCCGATGCTGAGAATCTCCAACCGGTCGTCGGCCCGAGCACGTGGGTCCCGGCGCACATCACCGCCGGGTGCATCGCGATGGAGCGGAACGTCGCTGATCGGGGCATCGGCGACCCGGTTCGACGGGTGGCGTGTCCTTCGAAGGCGCTCGCGCCAATCGAGCCGTCATCGTCGAATGCAACCAGCTCGCGCCGAATGGCCTGAACGGTCTCGTCGTCGATGGCGTCCGCGACGACGCAGCATCCAACATCGTCGAGTGCGTCGGTGATGACTCGGCGGGTGGAATCGGTGTCGGTCCACCGCACGGTGGGGACGATCACGATGTCACCGCTGAGGCATGCAGGAATTCGGCGAGGTGGGTCATGCCCAACCGTACTTGGTGCTGGAGATCACGGCACCGGCATCGCGCATCCTTGAGATCC
>JAJCXU010000409.1 GCA_029263275.1 Ilumatobacter sp. | reverse complement strand
AACAGCGCGCCCGCAACGACTGCCACCGGATAGAGCAGCCGGAGATCGGTCCCGCCGTTGCCGGTCAGCTGATCGAGACCCTGCACGCTCTGCACTTCCGCAGAGCCGAGCAGCGCGAGATTGAGGCTGACGAGCGCGGTGGTGAGCAATCCCGCGCCGACCCAGTCGACGCGTGTGGTGCGCTCGGGTCGATCGTGTTCGGCGAGCGCCCACCAGACGGCGATGAGTCCGATGACTGCCAACGGCACGTTCAGCCAGAACTGCAGTCGCCAGTCGAAGAAGCGCACGAGCATGGCGCCATACAGCGGCCCCCACACCCAGCCAAGCGTTTCGATGGCGCCGAGTGTTCCGAGTGCCCGCGCCCGCTTTGCTTCGGAATAGACGTCGCCCACCACAGCGAGTGCGACCGGCACCATGGCGCCGCCACCGATTGCTGTCAGTACACGACCGGCGAGAAACGGGCCGAGTGAATCCGACAGTGGAATCCAGATCGTGCCGACCATGAATACGAGGTAGGCGAGGACAAACGTGCGGCGTCGACCGATGACATCACTGATGCGTCCTGCAATCGGCATCACGGCGATGAACGCGATCAGGTACGCGTTGACCACCCAGGCCGCGTCGTCGAGGCCGTCGGGCAGCACGAGGCCGAGGTCGCCGATGATCGGTCGCAGCATCGTCGAGACGACGGTGAGGTCGTCGGCCGCAACGAACACGCTGAAGCCAACCGCCCAGAGAATCGCCCGCGGCGACGGACTCGAACGGCCGGCGGCGCCCGTCGACTCAGTCACTGTGGGAACGTCGGTCACTTCAGCTCGTCCGGCGGCACGATCGTGAACTCGTCGCCGTACTGGCTGAGCTCGAGAGTCCAATCAACGTCGCCACCTTCATTCGGTGCGATCGTCGTGAACGCAGCGCTGCGCACGAGTCCGGTGACCGGCTGGATCCAGAAGTCGATCTCGACGTCCTGGTTGCCGACGAGACCCGCGGTGATGATCTTCATCTGCGCGGCAGTGGCAGTCCCGCGCACGTGATATCGCTCGCCGCCGTCGCGCTGTTCGAGTCCGAGGAGCTGGATGTCAGCGAGGCCGGACAGCAGCGGCCGCCAACCATCCTCGGGGTCGAAGAAGCGCGATGGGTCGATGTCGTAGCCGTCGGGCAACGTCTCGAATTCGCCGGTGATCGGGTTCGACAGCCAGACCTCGGGACCGAGCGCGATGGCTGCGAGCTGGGTCTTCAGTGAATCGTTGACCTCGACATCCAATGCGGCCTGGGCCGATTGGGGCACGGTGAACTCGCCGACAACTCGATCGATGGCGATCGATTCGAACTGATCGATGTAGACCGGCGCGCCACCGCGTCGCAGATCGAAGCGCACGCTGGTCACATCGCCCATCGCTGCAGCGGAGGCGGTGAGGATCGCGCCGGCGTCGGCCGGAAGTGTCGGCCCGGTCGGCTCGTCGGCGTCGGCACCTCCACCGCAGGCCGCACCCAGCAACACGGCAACGGCCAGCGCAGCGCTCCGCCGAGGCCAGCGAGTCTGTGTGCGTGATGTGGTCATGTCGTCTCCTCGCTGCGCCCGGAAATGCGCGCAGCATCAGTACAACCATGCCCGATCCGCGTCTATTCCCCGTGCCGCGCCGACCCGCCCCCAACTCATCGCCCACCTGATCTTCTGAGATTCGTGGCCAAACAGCCCAGTGAGGGCACCTTCGACACGAATTCCGGCGGACGGGTCGGCGGACGGGTCGGCGGACGGGTGTGAAGGAATGGGTGGAGGTTGGGCGGAGGAGTTGGGATGGGTGGGAGCGAGCGTGAGTGGGCAGACTGTGCGCCATGTCGGCCGGTTCCAGCGATCACGAGGTCGCGCCTGACCCGGCTCGCGTGCGACGGGCGATCCATCGGCAGGCGGCGTCGATCGTTGCGGCGGTCGCGCCGTTCGGCATCGTGTTCGGAGCGAGCGCCGCGCGTGCAGGGTTGACGCTGCTCGAGGCGATCGGTTTCTCGACGCTGATCTTCGGTGGCAGCTCGCAGTTCGCCGCCGCCGAGATTCTCGGCGATGGGGGTTCGGTCGTCTCGGCAGCGGTCGCCGGACTACTGCTCAACGTGCGATCGCTCGCGTTCGGCGTGATCATGGCGCCAGCGCTCACTGGCGCACTCTGGCAGCGCGCCGCGATGTCGCAGCTGATGATCGACGAGTCGATCGCAGTGGGCACGTCACAGACCGATCTCAAACTCCGCCGCTACGGCTACCTGGTCGCCGGCATCGGCGTGTTCGTCGTCTGGAACTTGACCACCATCGCAGGACACCTCGTGTTTTCTGGGGCCGGTGACCTGATCACCGACCTCGGGCTCGATGCCGCCGGCCCAGCAGCATTTCTCGCGCTCTTGTGGCCGCGACTGTCTCACCGACCTCAGCTCCGAACCGCAGTTGCTGGTGCATCGATCGCGGTCATACTCATTCCAATGACACCGGCGGGCGTGCCGATCCTGGCCGCAATGCTCGGTGCACTCGTTGCTGGCCGAGTGACCGAGCGCCCCGTTGAGGATGTCCCATCATGAGTGACGCCACGATTGTGCTGATCGTGATGACGGTGGGCACGTTTGCGATGAAGTCAGCCGGGCCACTGGTGCTCGGCGCGCGCTCGTTGCCGCGCGGTGTAGAGCGGGTCGTCGATCTGCTCCCCGCCGCCTTGCTCGCTGCGCTCGCCATCGTGTCGACGGTTGGCGATGGACGATCGATCGAGATCGATGCGCGACTGGTCGGGTTGGTCGTTGCGGGGTTCGCCCTGTGGCGTCGTGCGCCGTTTGTCGTCGTCGTTGTCCTGGCCGCGGCGTCGACGGCTGTCGCTCGTCTCATCAGCTGATCGCGAGCCATCCCGGTACGCCGTGCCGCGTTGGCAGGGTCACGAGACTTCTGGCCGATGTGGCCTCGTCCAGTATCGCGACAGTCGCCGAACAACTCGCGAGCACGGGTGTCAATGCCTTCTGTCCCACCGTGGCGGGGGCACGATGGTGACACCGCCGATAGGCGAAGATTCATGTGGAATGACGAGGAGCGAAGCGATCTGTCCGCTCACGCTCCTGGCACAACTCCCAGCTGATCAGGTGCAGGTGGCGTTGAGCGCAGCAAATGCACCCGTATGGGTCCCCACGCACACGAACGTGGTTCCGTTAATACCGCCGTTGAGCAGCGAGTTGGCAACCCTGACCGTAGTGGTATTGCCGTTGGTGAGACTGAAGCTCGAGCCCGTGAAGCTCGAATTGTGAACGGTCACCACGCTGTCGAGCAGGCTGTACATTCCGGTGTTCACGAGGCTCCCGCCCGTAGCAGTGGCGATGACGTTGTTCATGGTCGTGGTCGAGATGAGGTTCACCACGCCGTGGCTGTAGGTACCACCGTCGCTGTTGACGATGACATCGTTCATCCTCACGGTCGACCGAGTGTTGTACACACCGCTGTTGTCACCGGTGCCGCCGGTTGCGACTGCTGTGACATCTCGAAGTGAGAAGGACCCGTTGGTCACGTCGGTGGTCGAGATCGCGACTCCCTTTGCCCCACCACCTGTGTTCTCGACCGTGATCTCGCGCACTTGAGCAGTGACGTTGCCAGCCGAAAGGGTCGCCTGGTGATCCGTGGAGGCACAAGCGCACGTGAGCTTGGTGACGTCTTGGCCCGAGCCTTCAACATCGACGAAGTCCTCGACCGCGATCGGGCTGGTTTCGGTATAGGTGCCGGGTGCGACCTTGATCACATATGGCTTCAGCGATGTCGCATCGCTGATCGACAGCAACGCAGCCGACAACGACGTGAAATCGCCGCCAGACTTGGCGACCCACACCACCTGCGCAGGAGACACACCGTCATCGCCGGGGTCACCCTTCGCGCCCGCATCTCCCTTGGCACCTGCCGGTCCCGGAGGGCCCTGGGAACCGATGCTGGTGGAGGGCTGGAAATAGCCGTTGATATCGACGATCACGTGGACCGTGCCGACCCTATTGAAGACCTTGAACGCTCCGGCCGGCGACAACGGCGTCGTCACCGAGTTCGGTGTCGCCGGCTGATTCGCCACGAAGTTTAAATTCGACGCATTCGGAGGCGACGCCAAATCGGCCGGATACAGGGTGAGATATCCCCCGGCCGACGGCGCAACGATCGTCACATTCGTCGAAATCGCTGTTGCCGACACCGGGATCTCACATGGACTGTCATCATCGCCGGTCGCCCATGCTGTGAACGCCACCGGCGAATTCTCTGGAATCGGAGTGTCGCGAGGACCGACATTGAGCGCCGGCTGACCCGGCACATCGGGACGCGTATCCACCAAACGGCACGGTGCAACTGGGACGAACACCGTCTCATCACTCGAACCAGCGCCCGACACCACCAACGAACCAGTCAGCGCAACAGCGGTCACCGCCCCCGCCGTACCCAAACCCCACCAACGCGAACGAGAAACCGACATGACCCCACCCCTCCAGCGACGAGCAAAGGGCACGCTGCCGATCACAAGATCACGCCAACGTAACACCGTTCGTGTAACTCCCCTTCAGATCTCACCATCAGTGTCTTCATCAGTGTCTTCGCTGACCACAGAGTCAGACACCACCCAACCGCGGTGGCCCAGCAGCCCCCATCCCAGTCAGATTGCCCTCCTCGCCTGGTTCCTCTCGCATCCCGCCAGGTGGTTGCACCCTCAAGAATTGATCAATCAGAGTCGTGCGCGGCGGCGACCGCGCCGATATCTGAGCAATGGATTCGGGTAGCTTGCACGGCATGTTCTCTCTCGCCCGCGGGCGACGAGAGCGACGGGATGAGCGGGCCGCTCGACGTCACGATGCCACGCCCCAGATCACGGCGCGCACGCGTCGACCCTCCACCCTTCGGTCAGCGATGCTCTGCGTCTCACTGTCCGCAGGTGCATTCTTCATTGCCGCCCCCTCGACCAGCGTGGTCGCACTGGGCGGAGGCATCTCCGGTCCCGCATCGCTCCAAGCGGGACTCCAGCGCGCCGATCGACTCGATCCGCCTCCACCTCGTGGGCCCGTTGTGTCAGCAGAGGTCCAAGCGGTTCTCGACTCGGTCAATGCGTACCGCGCTGCAAACGGCGTCGCACCGGTGAGCTATCACGAACAGCTCACCCAGGCCGCTCAAGCACATGCTGCAGATCAGTTCCATCGCGACTGTCTCAGCCAGCTGAGCCACGACGGCACCGATGGCTCCGATCCGGGCGATCGCATCGCTCGTACTGGCCTCCGCGTTCGGACCTGGGGTGAGAACATCGCCTGCGGCCAACGCACCCCCGCCCAGGTGATGACGGCATGGATGAACAGCTCTGGCCATCGTCGCAACATCTTGAATTCGAGTTTCACGCACATCGGCATCTCGGTCAGCCGAGACAGCGATGGTCGCCTCTACTGGGTGCAGGACTTCGGCACGCCGCGCTAGCGCAGCGGCTCACCCTGACTCAGAAGGCCACTGGTCCCGCTCCAGCGCGCAACGCGGGGAGGATCGACGCGTACAGATCTTCCTTCAACACGCCGAGAATCGGATGTGCCGTGGGCGCGAGCGACTGCGCCAATTCGATCGCCTGCGGCAGCAGTGAGTCCTCGTCGTGCAGGGCGTCGGCAATGCCCGCCGCCAATGCCGCTGGGCCGTCGAAGCGATGTGCGGTGAGGATGGCACGCCGCGCCGTCCGCGCCGTGAGTCGTCCCGACAGAATCGCTTGCATGCCCGCGGTCAGCCGCATCCGCAGCAGTGCCTCGTTCACGCACCAGTAGCCGCGATCCGAGCGCATCAGCACGTGATCGTGAGCCAGCGAGAACATCGCTCCGCCGGCGAATGCATGACCGTTGATTGCCGCCACGGTCGGGATGGGCAGCGACATCACGCGGGCCCACATCCGCGACATGTCGCCGACGAAGGCCATGGGGTCGTCGACGTCGCCGCTGAGCATCCAGTCGAGGTCGATCCCGTTCGAGAAGAACTTCCCGGTTCCGGTCGTGACCAATCCACAGGGTGCCTCGCCATCTGCCTGTGTCGCCATGACGTCGTCGAGCGCCGACTCAATTGCTGCAATCGAGGCCGGGTTGAACCGGTTCTCACCGTCGTCCATGCGCAAGACGAAGACATCACCGTGTCGTGTCAGTTCCATCCCGCGACGCTACTGGCCTCAGCCTCGGCACGGGCTGGCCTACGGTGACGCCGTGATCGAGGTACGGAACATCACCAAGCGGTTCGGCGGCGTGGTGGCCGTCGATGATCTGAGCTTCGATGCCCTGCCAGGGCGGGTGACGGGCTTTCTCGGCCCGAACGGTTCGGGGAAGAGCACGACGATGCGCTGCATGCTCGGCCTCGACACTGTCAATGGTGGCTCCGCGACCTTCGCGGGCCGGGCGTACCGATCGATCGTCAACCCGCTGTACGAAGTCGGGTCGCTCCTCGACGCGGGCTACGTGCACCCTGGGCGGAGCGGTCGTAACCATCTTCGCTGGATGGCGATGTCGAACGGCATTCCAACGGCACGCGTCGACGAAGCACTGGAGCTGGTGGGGCTGACCGACGCGGCGAATCGTCGCGTCAAGGGATACTCCCTCGGCATGAAGCACCGGCTGGGTCTGGCCGGAGTCATGCTCGGCGACCCCGGCACCGTGATCCTCGACGAGCCGGCCAATGGCCTCGACCCCGAGGGCATCCGCTGGATTCGCGAAATCCTCACGCACTTCGCGCGCGGCGGCAAGACCGTGCTGGTCAGTAGCCACCTCCTCGCCGAGATCGCACTGATGGCAGACGACCTCGTCGTGATCGGCAAAGGCCACCTCATCGAGCAGTGTTCGGTCGACCAGTTCGTCGCTCGGCACTCGACCAAGTGGACACGAGTCGGAGCCCCCGAGATCGAGCGCCTGCTCTCGGCGATCGGCACGTCGGCCACGTCGGTGACTCGGCTCGACGGAAACCGTGCCGATGTCCACGGCTTGACCGCGGCCGACGTCGGTGAGATCGCCGCTCGCGACAACATCGTGCTGCACGAACTCTCGACACAACTCGACTCGCTCGAGGATGCCTTCCTCCGTGCCACCGCCGACGTGCAGGTATACGCATCGACGGCACCACCTCCGGCAGCCAGCGCGCCCACGTCGCCGCCAGTAGCAGCCCCACCACCGCCACGGTCTTCATCGCTGCCACCACCCGGCGCATCGGGCCCGAGTCAGGACGGCCCGTCGTGATCAATCTGCTGCGATCTGAGTTCTTCAAGTTGCGCACCGTGCGCCTCAACATCTGGCTGCCGGTCGGCGCCGTCGTTGCGCTCGTCGTGATCACGGGGCTCGTCGGCCTGCTCTCCTCTGACCCGCAAGACTTCACCAACGCCGATCTGATGGGAATGATTGGAGCGTTCTCGATCCTCGTGTCGATGATGATCGGTGTCGCCACCTCACTGGGCATCACCTCGGAGTTCGGCCACAACACGATCAGGCCGACGCTTGCGGCGACGCCGAACCGCACGATGGTGTTTGCCGCCAAGGCGATTGTGTCGGTGCTGTTCGGCCTGGTCGTCGGTGCCGTTGCGGTCACCAGTTCCTACATCGTCGGCAGCGTGCTGCTCAACGGGCGCGACGCTGACGTCGGGCTGTCGGGCGACGATGGTTCGCTCGCGTCGTTCTTCGGTGTCATCGTACTCGCTGGTCTCCTGGCCCTGTTCGGCTACGGCCTCGGGTTGCTCCTGCGCAATGCGCCAGCTGCGGTGTCGATCATCATCTTGTGGCCGCTCCTGATCGAGGGGATCCTGAGCGGGGTGTTGTCCGTGGCAGGTGTCGAAGACCCGCAGAAGTTCCTGCCGTACACGTCGGCGTTTGCCCTGGTGATTCCTGACCCGAACGACGGACCTGGCGGACGCATCTCCGGAGGCATCTTCTTCGGCCTCGTCACCTTGGCGCTGGTCGTCGGCGGCATGGTGGTCAACAACCGCCGCGACGTCTGACCTCAAATCTTCTGACTACGTCCCAAGTGGGGTCAGGCGTGGGTTTCGCAGAACGCGTCGACGGCGCGCAGGACATGATCGATGTCGGCGTCGGTGGCTTCGATCGACAGGGCGATGAAGCCGCGTCGCGCGGTGTAGATGCCGGCATCGAGCAGGTGGAAGAAGAGCAGCTCCTTCCAGCGGTCATCGGCATCCGCAAGATCCATTGCTGACCTGACCGGGCCCGGCGTGCCGTGCACGGCCATCAACGACTGCGTGCCCGTCGCGATCATCGGCAGCCCGTGTGTCGCGAATCGCTCGTTCAGTCCGAGACGGAGGAGCTCACCGCGCCGGTTCGTCGCGGCGAGCCGGTCGTCGGTCAGCACGTCGGTCAACGCGGCGACGCCAGCGGCCATCGACAGCACATTGTTGTTGAAGGTGCCCGCGTGGCCGAGCGCACCGCCAGCGGATGGATCGAACGCGACCATCACGTCACGTCGGCCGCCAAACGCTCCAAACGTGAGACCGCCAGCGAGATACTTCCCCAACGTGGTGAGGTCCGGACTGATGCCGAGCACCTGCTGGGCGCCACCTGGAGCGAAGCGTGAGGTCATCACTTCGTCGAAGATCAGCAGGGCGCCGGACTCGGAACAGAGCGTGCGCAACGTGGCGAGAAACTCGGGATCGCCCGGGATGCATCCACCCGAACCTTGCATCGGTTCGACCAACACAGCAGCGATGTCGTCGCGTTGATCATCGAACGCCGAGCGTGCTGCGTCGGCATCGTTGTACGGAAGGACCACCCAGTCGTGGGGCACGTTGACCGGGTTGGTCTGAGCGCCGAAGGTGAGCACGCCGCCGTGGTAGCCGTTCTGGAACACCACGATCTTCGATCGACCGGTGTGATGCGTCGCAAGCGCCAGCGCCATCAGGTTGGCTTCGGTGCCGGAGTTGGTGAATCGCAGTTGCTCGATCGAGGCGAAGCGGTCGACGAGCAACTCGGCAAGCGTGACTTCGTCGGTGTGCACCGAGCCAAGCGACCAACCTGACTCGAGCGCGGCGCGGGCTGCGTCGAGGACCGGTTGTGGTGAGTGGCCGAGCAGTCCGGCGGTGTAGTTGCCCAGCAGGTCGAGGTAGCGGTGTCCATCGACATCCCACAGGTGCTGATCCTGGGCGCGCTCGATCCGGAAGGGGAAGGGGTCGAACTGCAGCACCGAGCGTGTGTTTCCGCCGGGCAGGACCGTCGTGGCGCGCTCCGCCCACTGTGCACTGATCGGCCGAGCCGCGGCGTACGTCGCTCGGGCTGCTGCCACGGCATCGTCGAGGTTCATCGACCCATCGTGACAGACGGTGCACGGCACGATGTGTGCCGGAAGCTCGGGGAACGTCAGGTGGCGTTGGCGAATCGTTCGATGTCGGCTCGGTGGCCGGCAACCACGATCAGATCGTTCGACTCGAGGACCGTTGCGCTCTCGGCATACGTGA
>JAJCXU010000408.1 GCA_029263275.1 Ilumatobacter sp. | reverse complement strand
CTACACGACGACCAACGCGTTGACCACCTTGCTGCTTGGCTTGGCCCAGCTCGAACAGAGAATCCTGCCTGGCAAGCACTACGGCTACCAACGGACCTACTCAACCGCGACCAGTATCTCCACGTCCAACAGCTCCCTCAGCATCGCGGTAGGAGTGGACGGCCGACCCTCGATCGCCATCGACCGACCGACGAACGACGGTCTCGACGTCGTGACCTGTTGGGAGGCAGCGTGTACTGGCGGCTTCACCCAGGCATCGGTCGAGACGGGTCCAGACACCGGCGACGACCCCGACATGACGATCGGATCGGACGGTCTGCCGATCATCGCCCACTATGACTTCGCCAACAGCGATCTACGCATCACCCACTGTGAAGTCACCGACTGTTCGTCGTCGACCACGACGGCAGCGGACACCGCCGGAAGCGTCGGCCAGCGACCGTCGATCACGATCGGTGCAGACGGTCTGCCCGTCATCGTGCACGACCAGGCAGGATTCGGAACGATGCGCCTCACTCGGTGCACCAAGATCGACTGCACGACGTCGTCATCGACCGACCTCGTCACTGGAGTGCAGCCGGACATCACGCTCGGCGCCGATGCGAACCCGATCATCGCCTACACCGAGCCGCTCTCTGGGGCGCTGTACGTGATCGATTGCGCAAATCTCACGTGCACACAACGCACCAACCACCTGGTGCCCGGCAGCGCCAATGCGTGGAAGCCGGCAATCGTCATTGGAACCGATGGTCTCCCGATCATCGCCTACGGCATCACGAACGCGAGCAACGTCCAAGTGTCACATTGCCCAACCAGTGCGTGCGACACCGCCAAGACCCACGTCATCGACACCCAGGCGAAATCTGGCACGCCGGTCGACATCGCCATCGGCTCAAACCGATTGCCGATCGTCGTGTACCAATCGGCCTCGGGTACGGACCTCCGAATGGGGTGGTGCACGGTCACGACGTGCGAATTCGCAGCGCCACGGACCGTCGCGGTCAACGGCCACCAGGGTGGCGGCATCGCCTCGATTGCCATCGATGCAGGTGCCAACCCAATCATCGCCCATCGCAGCCCGGCCTCCGCCAAGCTCCTGATCACCCAGGTCTCGATGTCGAGTTGGACCTACGACGGCCGGAACTGAGCCGCCCGCTGGCCGTTCGGCAGCCAATTAGGCGATTCTGCCGATGCGCTGCGCTCGTGGATTTCCGTACGTTCGAAGTATGGCCATGACGACTCCAGTATCTGACCGGAAACCCCGACGAGCGCGCACCGCCCTGGTGGTGTCGGCAGCGCTGGCGATCGCCTCGGTAGGCGTCGGCGTGTCAACCGGTTCGACCACCCTGGCGCTTCCGACTGCTGCGAGCGAGTCGTCGGCGGTCACGATCGACCCGACACGCGTGCTCGACTCGCGAGTCGACGTTGGACTCACGGGCGCCTTTGTCAGCCCGACGCCACGGAAGCTGCAAATCACCGGCACGATCGAGACATACATCGAAGCGACGAAGACTCGGGCCCAGCTCGAAGTCGTCCCCACCGGAGCGACCGGCGTCCTCCTCAACGTCACCGCGACGGCGCCCACGCTCGGAGGGTTCCTCTCCGTTCGTCCGGGTGACGCCACGGGTGTGCCGTCGACCTCATCACTGAACTTCGTGGCGGGTGACACGGTCCCGAACAGCGTGATCGTGGCACTCCCCCAAACCGGCGCCAACGCCGGCAAGATCGACATCACGTACGTCTCCGGCACCACGACAGCGACGGTCGACGTGATCATCGATGTCGTCGGCTACCTCACCTCGAACGAACTGGCCGCCATCGACGGCCGCCTGACCGCACTCGAACAGATGCCCGCCACGCCGGCTCTTCAGCAACACGGTGCTCGCCGCGTCCTCGGCAACTACGCGTTCTCCGGACTGGCCGACGTCTCCCGCCCGAGCCTGACGATCGCACCCAACGGACAGCCCGTGATTGCCTACGACCGAAACACCAACGACGGCCTCGGATTGGCATTCTGCGACGACTCGACCTGCTCGTTCGCCACCCCGACCAGCGCCGACGGCCCGATGAACTCCGGCGAGTCACCCTCGGCGACGATCGGATCAAACGGACATCCAATCGTGGCGCACCGGGACGCCACCAACGGGGAGTTGCGTGTGTCCGGGTGCATCGACAACGGGTGTGCCGCCGGCACGACTCTGGCCGTCCCCGGAACGTCGGGTGCCGGTTGGTATCCCTCGATCACCATCGATGTCGACGGCTTTCCGCTCATTGCGCACGAGAATGTCGTGCCGACGACGACACAGATCGCCCTGACGGCCTGTACTGACCTCGACTGTCAGACCGCCACGACGAAGGACTTGACCCCGGGCACGGCGCCACGGCTCACGATCGGTGTGGACGGATTCCCCGTCATTGCACACGCCGGACCGTCGTTCACCGGCGTCTGGGTCACACGCTGCAAGGACGCGACATGCCAGGCGATCTCCACCACCGAGGTCGACGCCAACGGATTCCTGCCCGACATCGCGATCGGCGTCGACGGCAACCCCATCCTCGCCTACCAGACCTCCAGCGGGTCAGACCTGGTCGTGACGCATTGCGGCGACGTCTCCTGCACGACATCGACCCGCACAGTCGCCGACACCATCGGGACGTCAGGACTCGGCGCCGCGATCATCATCCAGCCCAATGGCCTTCCAGTCATCGCCCACGAGGACAACACGAACGGAGCGCTCCGCATCACCTGGTGTAACGACGTGGCCTGCACGACCTCGGCAACCGACATGGTGGACGATGACCCGACAGAGGATTGGGGAGAATCTCCCTCGATCGCGATCGGTACCGACGGCAACGTCATCGTCAGCCACCTCGGGCCCTCGAGTGGCGACGTCCGCGTGGTGCACGTCTCCTACGCCGCATGGACGCCAAACGGCTGGGACTGAGGCCCGCCGGCCACACGACACCCGTGCGAGACTCGCGTATGGCCCATGCGATCCAGATCACCGTCGATGCTGCCGATCCCCGCGCCCAAGGAGCGTTCTGGGGCGAGGTGCTCGACTACGTCGAACAACCGCCACCGCCAGGATTCGACACGTGGGAGGAGGCACTCGACGCGTTCGGTATCGACCGGTCAGATCCGAACCGTGCGTTCGCGATCGTGGATCCCGACGGCGTCGGCCCGCGGGTGCTCTTCCTCAAGGTGCCTGAGGGTAAGACCGCAAAGAATCGGCTGCACCTCGATGTCCACACCGACCCTGGCCAACTCCATGCACGAGCGGCTGCGCTCGTCGAGTTGGGCGCCACGCACGTCGCCGAATTCGACGAACCCGAGGGCCACTGGATCACACTGCTCGACCCCGAAGGCAACGAGTTCTGCCTGCACTGACGCCGCATCCGGGCGAATCGGACCGACTCACTCGAGCATTGAGTAGTCGACAAGGACTCCGCGTCCGTCACAGTCGGGACAGATCTCGCTGTACTCGGTGAGCAATCCTTCGCCGATGCGCTTGCGGGTCATCTCGACGAGGCCGAGTTCGGAGACGTCGAAGACCTGTGACCGAGTCTTGTCGCGTGCGAGTGAATCGCGCAGCGCCTCGACGACCTTGCCGCGATTCTCGTTGATCTCCATGTCGATGAAGTCGATGACGATGATGCCGCCGATGTCGCGCAGGCGCAGCTGCTTGGCGACCTCGACCGCTGCCTCCATGTTGTTGTGGAAGACAGTTTCTTCGAGGTTCGACTTGCCGACGTTCTTGCCGGTGTTGACATCGATCACCGTGAGCGCTTCGGTGCCCTCGATGATGAGCGAGCCTCCGGATGGCAGCCAGACCTTGCGGTCGAGCGCTTTGTGGACCTGCTCGTGTACGTGGTGGCGTTCGAACAGCGACAGCCCTTCCTTCTCCGCGTCGTAGTACTCGATGCGATCGGCAAGGTCGGGGTTGAAGGCTGCCACGTAGCTGTGCACGTCTTCGTGCAACCGCTTGTCATCGATGATCACGCCGCGGTAGTCGGCGTTGAATTCCTCGCGGATGACACGAACGGCCAGTTCTGGCTCGCGGTAGAGCAGCGTCGGCCGCTGAGCCTTGGCCGCCTTGCGTTCGATCTGCTCCCACTCCTTGAGCAGGATCGTCATGTCGGCGATGAGCTCTTCTTCGGTGGCAGATTCAGCAGCGGTGCGGACAATCAGACCGTGCTCATCGGGCTTGACCCGGTCGAGAATGCCACGGAGGCGTTTGCGTACATCGTCGGGCAGGCGCTTCGAGATTCCGTACGTCTTCGAATTCGGGATGAGGACGACGAAGCGACCGGGGAGCGAGACTTCTTGTGTCAGTCGGGCACCCTTGTGGGCGATCGGGTTCTTCGTGACCTGACAGAGGATCAGCTGCTTGTTCTTGAGGATGTCCTCGATGCGGGCATTGTTGCCCTTCTGCTCGATGTCTGCTGGGTCGTACTGCACATCACTGCGATAGAGCACAGCATTCTTGGGTGTGGCGATGTCGACGAACGCCGCTTCCATGCCCGGCAGCACGTTCTGCAC
>JAJCXU010000407.1 GCA_029263275.1 Ilumatobacter sp. | reverse complement strand
GAATGTCCGTCAGGCTGGGGATCGCCGCCGGCCCGCCGGGACCGACCGCTTCGATGGTGATGGTGGCTTGCTCCTGGTCGACGTTGTACACCACAAGAGCTGCCTCGGTCGGCTCGGTCGGTCCGACGCCGATATGCCAGCGATTGGGGACGAACCCGTCGCGCCGATTCGGTGCACCTTGGACGACGCTCGTCGCAATGGTGTCGCCGAACGGCCGGGTGAGCACCCGTTCGATGACCACGGATGGTTCCGACAATGTGCCGAAGACCGTCGCGTGTCGCCCATTCGGTATTCGCGTGGTGAAGAACTCCGGATCGGATGTCGCATCGTCCGCGTCGCCGTCGTCGGCGCCGACGAACGGTTCGAACACGACGACCTGTCGCGCAGGCACCTCGATGGGGGCGAACCCACCGCCGTCGAACTCAGACGGCAACCCCAGGAAGAACGGCGTCACCGACACGTCGTTCTCGGTGGGGTTGTAGATCGAGAATGTCTCGGTGATTCCGTCGCCGCGTTCACCGTCGGCGAACCACCACTGCTCACGCGCTGCCGGCGCAGCAAGCGAGACGTCGTATCCCAAGCGGCCTGCCCCGGTGAAGTGCTGGGCACGGCCAACGACCAGACGACCGCTGCGAGTCGTCACGCTCGCCGCGATGATCGGCTCGTCTCGGTTGCCGAGCTCGGCAATCGAAATCACTTTGACCGACTTCGGGGGGACCGAGAATCCCTTGAACGCGTTCGGTTCGCTGAATCCAGCCTCGGTTGAGAATGTCAGGTCGGTCAGGACGAGATCGTCATACGGGTTGGTGAGCACCAACGTCTCAGTACTCCCACCGGCGGTGAACCCATCGGCGAGGTGCCACGTACTCGACGTGTCATCAGCGCACGGTGTGACCGAATCGCCAGCGGGATGATTTGCTACTTGCTCGACAAACCCCTGTCCGCCGTCGATCTCGACGACGACGCTGGCGAATGCCGCCGTGACGAACGCGTCGACATCGATCGTGCTCTGCGACCACGCACCCACGCTGAAGCTCTGCTCGGTGGCGATGCCATCAGGACTGAGCACCGTGAACCGGCCTTCGAGCAGGTCGCTGGCGCGGTTGGAGATGACCACTGAGCCGCCAACACCGTCCTCACCGGTTGCCGGGACGCCGGGGCAGAACCAGCTACCGGTCAGAGAACCAATGTCAGTCACCGAGGGCATCCACGTTCCGGCAGGCGATGAGAACACCGGAATGGCGCGTTCCTCGGTGTTTCGACCCGCGACGACCAGGCCGATCAGGCCGGCCAAGATCACGATGAAGGCGGGGATCGATCGGCGGTTCATCGGTCGTCCTCGTTCTGTTCCGCACCGGATGCATCGAGGTGATCGACGTCGCTGTCGCTCGCATCGACGCTCGGCGCCGCATCCCCACTCGGTTCGGCATCGCTGGCCACAACTTGGGCGGTCACAACTGCGGCGACGTCATCTCGATCAGCGTCGGTCGGCGCCTCCTGAGTTCGAGCGACTGCTCCGGTCATGTCGAGACCCGGATCGAGCACCGGCAGCGCCACGGCACCCGTGAGGTCGTCGAAGTCGATCAGCGTTTCGTCGGAGACGAGCGGGCCGCTGCGACGGGCCAACGGGATACTGACCCGCGTCGTGGCGAACAGCACCGCGAGCCACAACGCCAGTTGTACGAGCAGCAGCAGGGAACGCGAGGACGGGCTCGTGTACTCGAGGACGGCATCACCTTCCTGCTCAATGTCGAAGGCGGTGGTCACCCCGAACGCTCGTCGAGGCTCGATCGATTCACCATTGACGGTGAGTGTCCAGTTCTCATCAAACGGCACGGCGAGATGAATCACGCCAGGCACCACAGCGTCGGAGAACGCGGCCGTGTGATCTGCGCCGAGGAACGCTGGAGACGCGGACGACAGGTCAGCCCGAACCAGCGCCTCGGCACCGGCGGATTCGCTTGCAACAGCGGTGGTGCCCGTCAGTTGGCTCACAACCGGGAGCCACGCGGTGTTCTCGAACACTTCGAGCGTCGGCAATCCGGTCACTGACGTCAGATCGAGTTGGTCCTCGAGCGCCGAGATCAACCCTCCCGGCAGCGGCAGCGGGTCTGAGGTGGTCGAGACCACGTTGTCGAACTCAGGCGCCACGATGAAGCGGATCCCGAGCGGAGCGAGGAGGCGCCCGGCGCGCAAGGTCGACGAACTGGCCATCTGATCCAGGGCCATCTCGACGGCCTCTGCCGCATCACTGTCGGGTGCGGTCCACCGTTCGGTGATGTCGAGTGGTCCGTCGCTGATCACCGCGTACGACACGCCATCGCGGTATTCGACTGCGGGCACCGGAAGAATCCTCGCGTCGCCGACCAACAACACGTTGTACCCACCGACACCGGGGTCGATCAGCGGGCCATTCTCATTGCTCTCGTCGAGCACCCGGTCTTGTGCGTCGTTCGGCAGTTGCGCCTCGATCAGCCGTGGCAGTGGCGTGGTCGGTGTGTTCCAGGCCCCGTCGCCGATCGCGACGAGACCGGGGAAGACGCCGACGACGACGCCCGCGCTGGCGAGCAAGCCGAGCGGCTGACGCCAGCCGAACGATCCGCCGCGAACGTCGAGGTCGAATGCGGCCAACGCAGCAGCGGCCGAGATTGCGAGGCCCACTGCCACTGGCGCGAGTAGGACGCCGGCCTCAGGCCCGTTGAACGGCAGCGAACCACGGTCGGAGAACACTGCAGCGGCGCCGAACACCACGATCAACAATCCAGATCGCACAGCCCAGGTCAGGCGCCACGCGCGTCCGAGTGCAATCGCCGCGACGACGGGCACGTACAGCGCGACCGAGAGATAGGCGAAGTCGACGGTGCCGATCTGGAAGGAGGCCAGGTCGGCAAGACCGGTACCCGGATCGCCGATCGGGGGCGGACCAACGAGTTGATCCCACGACCACGACGTGAACCACGGGAAGTTGAGCAGGAGTCCGCCGAGAACCGCCGCGACACCAACGCCGAGGTAGAGCAAAGCAGTCCGCCAGGGGGCGAGTGCCAGCAACGTCGCCACACCCAGCACGACAGCAATGACGAGTGCCACGACGATCATCACGGGAGCGAACGCAGCGGCGAGTCCGACGACGAGCGCAGCTCCCGACGTTCGGCGGATCCGCTCGGGCCAAGACAGGGCGACCACGCCGTCGGCCAGATCGAGTTCGGCGCTACGCGGGTCGGCAGTTTCAACACCGACGGCTCGACGAATCGTGTGCACGATCCACGGCGACGATGCAAAGGCGACGAGTACGGTCAGCCGCCCTGTCGACATCGCTCCGACGATGAGCGGGCTCGCCGCATAGACGACCAGCGCAGCGATTCTCGCGCGAACTGACGGGAAGACGGTGGCCAGCTTCCAGACACCGATGAGCCCGACGATGACCAGGCCAATGATGAACCCGGTGTGCAACGCCCCCATCCGGAACAGCGTGAAGGCGGAAAGCCCCGAGAGCGTGGCCCAGCCGGTCGGGTTCGCGGACGTCGCTCCGAAGCCATTGGGGTTCCAAGCAGACACGAAGGACGACAGCAGATTGCCGGGACTGTCGGGCATCCGGAGGAATTCGCCAACCGCGGGCACGCCACCAGAGATGAACTGTCGGCTGCCGATGAGGATCGCGGCGAGCACTCCGATCCACGCCATCACCGGCGCGGTCGTGCTGTCTTTCCATCGGCGGATGTTGGAATCAGTTCCGACGAATGTTGTCGTCTCGCGGGTCCGAAGAAAGCCGGTCAGACGGGCACTGCCGCGAACCTGCAGACCGAGCACCTCGCGTTCGGGTACGCGACGCAGTGGTTTGACAGCTCGGCGACGAGCCATGATCGCCACCGACCGCGGCACCAGCCCGAGCAGCGCACGCAACGAAGCCCAGGCTTCGCCGAATCGACCGGTGAAGACCCCTCCGACCAGCTCGGCCAGCGTGAGGAGTACGAGTTCGAGCGTTCGACCGGGCAGGCGGGTTGGTCCGGTCAGCGTGGCGACGGTCCGCATGCGGTGCCTCGCCCTGAGCACGCCGTGATGCAGATCTGGTCGCCGCTCGACCAGCTCGCCGCGGTGCCGCACGCGGGCGGTTGGCACCACAACCACGCGGGCGCCACTGTGGTGCAGGCGCCAGCACAGCTCGACGTCGTCGCCATAGAAAGGGATCGACGGGTCGAAACCATCGATCTCGCGGAAGAGGTCAGCGCGAGCGAGCAGGAATGCTGATGGCAGTGCGAACACATCGCGTACCCCGTCGTGCTGTTCCTGGTCCATCTCACCGACGTCGATGCCGAGGTCGACTTCGCCAAAACGGTCGACGCCAAGCCCCACCGATTGCAGCACGCCAGGGTCGTCCCATTCGACGAGCTTGGGGCCGACGAGACCCGCGTTCGATCGATAGATCTCTTCGACAAGCAGACGAACCGCATCGGGTTCGGGCGCGACGTCATCGTGACAGAACAGGAAGAATCCCTTGTCACCGTCGACGAGGCGCAGAACCTCGTTCGCTGTTGCCCCGAACCCCGCGTTGGCACCGACGTCGCGCACGAAGGCCTTGGGCATCCGCATCTTGATTCGCGTCTGGAGTTCTTCGTCAGCATCCGACGCGAGGAAGAGGAACCGAAGGTTGGGGTAGTCCTGATCGGCCAGCGCGTCGAGCGTCTCGTCGAACCAATCCCCTGGTTCATGCACGACGACGACGGCAACGACGGGCGGCGCCTGTTGAATTTCCGGTTCCACGATGGAGCGAGGCTAGCTGCGCTCTCCGCCGCGTCAGGGTCATGCCCAGGCGTGGCGGGGTAGCCTCTGTCACATGGCGCAATGGCACTCGGTCGACCTGACCAACTTCGACGTCGCACCTGCCGCTCGTCGCGCTCGCAACGTGTCCACCTCGGTCGCCCAACGGGCAGTCGACCTCGCCAAGGATGCCACCTACGTCAGTGTCGGACTGGGCCTGCTGACGTTCCAGCGGGCTCAAGTGCAGCGCCGAGAAATCGAACGCTCGCTGCGTCACTGACCTCACCCACCATCGTTCATGATCACCGCAGACTCCCCCGACGCGCCGCAACCAGCCACCCGCGGCCGAATGCCGCTGCCAGAAGGAACGATCCCTGTCGGCATCGCGCTGCTCATCGCCGGGGTAGCGACCTATGCGTTCTTCAAAGTCGGAGTCGCGGCTGTCGGCGGCGACAAAGAATTTGAACCAATCACCTCGCTCTGGTTCACGACATTCGCGCTCGCGCCCGGGTTCTTCCTGCCGCTCGAACAAGAACTCGGCCGGGCGCTCGCGCACCGTCGAGCGATTGGCCAGGGCACTCGACCCGTCGTTCGCAAGGTCGTGCAACTCGGAGCCGGGCTCACCGCACTCGTCGTACTGGTCATTGCTGCGACCAGCCAACTCATCTCCGACAACTTGTTCGACGGCGACATGTTCATGGTGCTCGCACTCGTGCTCGCCTTTGCTGCATACGCCCCAGCACACCTCGCTCGGGGCGTGTGTTCCGGCAGCGGACGCTTCCGTGAGTACGGCATCATCCTCGCGTCTGACGGCGTCGTGCGCATCGCTCTGTGCGTTGGCCTCGCGGTCATCGGCATCACCGCTGCCGGGGCGTACGGCATGGCAGTCGCCGTGTCACCGCTGTTCGCCGTTGGCTACGTGTACGCGAGCGGCGGGCTACGGACAGACGATGGCCCTCCCGCATCGTGGAATGAAGTCACTCCCAATCTGGGATGGCTCCTCCTCGGCTCGGTCTTCGCAGCGTCACTGCTCAATGCAGGCCCCATTGCCGCGAGCTTGCTCGCCAGCGAAGATCAAGATGCGCTCGTCACGCAGTTCAGCTACGGCGTGCTGCTGGCGCGCATCCCGCTGTTCTTGTTCCAAGCGGTCCAGGCGGCACTGCTTCCCCGTCTGAGCCGGCTGGCGGCACGCGGCGAGCTCGAAGAGTTCCGCTCCGGACTGAAGAAGCTGATGTACGTCGTGCTCGTCGTCGGTGTGATCGGAACGTCTGGGGCATTCCTCCTCGGGCCGTTGGCGATCGAGATCGTCTACGACGCTGAACTGTCTGGGCGAACACTGGCGCTGCTCGCATTCTCCAGCGCCTGCTACATGGTGGCGCTGGCCACGGCGCAGGCCGTCATCGCGCTCAAGGGCCACGCCCTGGTCGCCTTGGGATGGGGCATTGGCGCAGTCACCTTCGTACTCGTCACCTATCTCGCAGGTGACGAAGTGTTCCGCCGCGTCGAGATCGGACTGCTCGCATCATCGATTGCGTCGATGATCAGCTTCGGCATCGCATTGCGCCACAAGCTGCTGTCTGGAGCCACTCCCGATCAGCACTCGATGATGGACGCCATCACGGACATGCCCTTCGAGAGCTGATTCGTACCCGCTCTGCCAGCAGGGTGTGAGCGTCAGCCGCGGTTGGCTTTGGCGGCTTCGAGGGCGAGGTCGTTGTCGACCATCATCTTGACGAGTTCCTCGAAACCAACTTCGGGTTCCCAGCCGAGTACCCGCTTGGCCTTGCTCGAGTCGCCAATCAACAGGTCGACTTCGGCAGGACGGAAGAACTTCGGATCCTGGCGGACGTACTGCTCCCAATCGCCAAGCCCCGCGTGAGCGAACGACTTCTCGACGAACTCTTGGACCGTATGTGTCTCACCAGTCGAGATCACGAAGTCGTCCGGCTCGTCCTGCTGCAGCATCATCCACATCGCCTTGACGTAGTCGCCCGCATAACCCCAGTCACGCTTCGCATCGAGCGTCCCCATCACCAATTCGTGCTGGAGACCGAGCTTGATCCGAGCCGCCGCGTTGGAGATTTTCCGCGTCACGAACTCGATCCCTCGACGTGGGCCTTCGTGGTTGAACAAGATGCCCGACGACGCGTGCATGTCATAGGACTCGCGATAGTTGACGACGATGTCGTGGCCGAACACCTTGGCGCAGCCGTATGGCGAACGCGGGTGAAACGGGGTGAGTTCGGTCTGTGGTGTTTCACGGACTTTGCCGAACATCTCTGACGATGACGCCTGATAGAAGCGGATCGGGTTGTTCTGTGCGCCACCGACCATCCGAATGGCTTCGAGCATCCGCAGGACGCCCAGGCCCGTGGTGTTTGCGGTGAGTTCGGCCTGCGAGAACGACAACGCGACAAAGCTGATCGCGCCCAGGTTGTAGACCTCATCAGGCTGCGCAATCTGCAATGCGGCGACCAGCGACGGCAAGTCTGCGAGATCGCCGGGGATCAGCTCGACAAACGGCATCTCCTCTTGCAGCTTCGCTGCTCGAGGGTTGTTCTGGCCCTTGATCATCCCGTAGACGTCGTAGCCCTTCCCATGAAGGAACTCGGCGAGATGATGACCGTCCTGGCCCGTGATACCGGTGATGAAAGCGCGTGGCATAGAACTGCCGAGGCTACCCGGCAACGGTTCCCAGACCCGCCCAGGCGGGTCGATCGGTACCATCGGTGTCGATGGGCGACCGCAGCACTCCGACGCAGTCGCTGAGCCGCCCTCGGTCGGACCGATTGACCATCGGATTCGACGTCGGACCATTACACGGGCATCGCACCGGAGTCGGTCACGCTGTTCAGGGCACCCTGGATGCGCTCATCGAATCCGATTCGGTGGAAATCTCACCGTATCTCGTCAGCCTCCGGGCACGTCCAGAGACAGGCACCCGCAAGCTCCCGCTTCCTGCCGCAGCCGCACTTCGATGGTGGCACCATCCCGCTCCTCCGCTCGACCGCCTGCTCGGGCGTCCCGACGTCATCCACGGCACCAACTACGTCGTGCCTCCGGCGCGCTGTCCGCGGCTGGTGTCGGTGTACGACTGTTGGTTCCTCGACCATCCCGACGACGCCACGCCCGACGTGCGTCGCGCTGGCGACGTACTCCGTCGATCGGTGCAGACGGGCGCTCACGTGGTCACCTGTTCCGAGGCAACAACTGCGCGCGTGCGTGAGGTACTCGACACTGACGCAGTGACCACGGTGCTGCTCGGCCCTCCGCCAGAAGTGCCGCCAGCGCAATCGACCGACCATCCCTGGCCGGCCGGCATCGGTGTTCAACCGGGGCAGCCGTTCGTGTTGTCGCTCGGGACTGTGGAGCGACGAAAGAACGTCTCCTCCCTCGTCGCGGCGTTCGAGCGCCTCGCTACGGAGCATTCCACCGTGCACCTCGTCATCGCCGGTGCCCCAGGAAACGACCAAGCGGCCGTGGACGCCGCGATCGAACGGCTGGCACCGGGGATTGCGGATCGGATCGCCAGGCTGGGCGTCGTCGACGAAGCGCTGAAGACGCAGCTGCTCCACCACGCTGCAGCACTGGGCTATATGTCCCTCGATGAGGGTTTCGGATTTCCACTCTTGGAAGCACAACAAGCCGGGCTGCCCATCGTCGCAAGCACCGCAGGCTCAATCCCCGAGATCGCCGGCGCCGCAGCGCTCTTCTCCTCGCCGAGCGACATCGACGCCATTGCCGCCAACCTGCACCTCGCAGTGACCAGCGACGCCGTCCGTTCCAAACTTGCCGCGCAATCCCGCCGCAATCTCGATCGGTTCTCATGGGCGACCACTGCGTCGCTCCTGACCGATCTGTACCATCGCCTGGCAAGCGAACAGCGGTGAACGGAGCACGATGAACTCGACCAATGTGGCGATGCCTCCCGCAGCGTCCGCGGCGCCAACTGTCACCGTCGTGTCCGGAGGCGTCGGTGCTGCTCGCTTTCTGCGCGGGTTGCTCGCCGCGGTCGAACCGGAGCAGGTCACCGCAGTGGTCAACACCGGCGACGACACGCAACTCCATGGCCTGTCGATCTCACCCGACCTCGACACGATCACCTACACACTGGCCGATGCCACTGACCCGGAGCGAGGGTGGGGGCTGCGCAACGAGACCTGGACGGCAATGGCCGCGCTCGAGCGTTTCGAGACAGTACGCCCTGCGGGTTCAGCGGCGGCCACTCGGTGGTTCAACCTCGGCGACCAGGATCTTGCGACGCACTTCTACCGCACTGCCCGACTCGCGGAAGGCGCACACCTGACCGAGGTCACCGCCGAGATCGCGGCCGCCTGGGGGTTGGGGCTGTGTCTCCTCCCGATGAGCGATGATCGGCGTACGACCATCGTCACCACGGCAACCGAGGGCGACGTGTCGTTTCAGGACTACTTCGTCCGCCTCCGGCACAGCGTGCCGGTGACCGCTGTGCGCTTCGAGGGATCAGCGGAACTGACCACTGCGGCTCGGCATGCGCTGACTTCTGCCGACATCGTGGTCATCGCGCCATCGAATCCGCTCGTGTCGATCGGCCCGATCCGATCCCTCGACGGGACCGACGCCATTCTCGAGGCTCGACGCGACTCCGTCGTCGCGGTCTCTCCCATCGTCGGTGGCGCCGCACTCAAGGGGCCAGCCGACCGGATGCTCACCGAACTCGGCCATGAGGCATCAGTGGCCGGCGTCGCTCGGCTCTACGCGCCGATCGCAAGCGCACTCGTCGTGGATCCGGCGGACGCCGACCTTGCCGACGCTGTCGAGGCCGAAGGAATGCGGTGCATCATCACCCCATCGATCATGTCGACGCCGGAGATCTCACGAGCGCTGGCTGAAGTGACGCTCGCCTCGGTGTCAGCCCGCTGAACGCACTCGGGCGAAGCCATCG
>JAJCXU010000406.1 GCA_029263275.1 Ilumatobacter sp. | reverse complement strand
CATTGGCGTTCGCGACCTCTTTGAGTGACGATGCAAATCCGCGAAGAAATTCAGAGTGTTCGTAGATCAGTTGGAGAGATTCGCGTCGTGCGTGTTCGTCGAGGGTGATTTCTGGGTCGTCGAGTGTGCGGCTGATTCCGCGTATTGCTTCGAGAGGCGGTGTCAGGTCGTGGGCGATTGAACGCAGTATGAGGCGGCGTTGTCGATCAGCTTCGAGGAGGCTTGCTGCTTCATCACGGGCGACTCGAAGGTCGATGCGGTCGTCGAGTTCGAATTGGGCGAGCAGGCTGATCAGCACCGCTCCGAAGATGATGAGCGCGGCCCAGCCGGTAACCATTTGGATTCGGGTATCCGTTGATAGCTCAGGTCGGGGTGTGATCAGGATGACGGCGGCGAGCGCAACGCTGGAGATCAATGCGACCAACCGGGACGTCTGGGGCTTAAAGCGCAGTGCAGCGGTGATGACGATCAGAAACAGGACGCCTATGAGAATGCTGCGTCCCGCACCTGTTGCGGCCACGGTTCCGAGGGTGAGGCTCAGGTCAAGTCCGGTCGACACTCGGCTGCTGAGCCGGTGGTGGGACGCGATCATGATGACGGTGTAGACCGCCGCGAGGGCGACGAGAATTCCGGCGGCGAGCTGGTAGGTGTCGGCGTCTCCGGTGCCGACGGCGACAAGGATCGCCATACCGGCAACAACTCCGACACGTACCAGGTCAATGGTGCCTTCGACGACCTTGCGACGGTTCTTGGGCAGGTCAATCGAGATGCCCACTGCTGTGAACCCTACTTCGATGCGATAGTCGGACCGTGAAATCGACGAGCCCTGACGGTTCTTCCCCGGTGCGTGTCGTGGTGATTGATGACCACGCACTGTTTGCTCGCGGATTGCAGCTGCTGCTCGGTCCTGGATCGCATGGCAGGATCGAAGTGGTTGCCTCGACGTCAAACCCACACACTGCTGAGGAACTAGTGGCTGCCGAGCTGCCCGACGTCGCCATTGTCGACTTGACGATGCCCGGCCGAGACGGCGTCGAAGTCGTAATGGCTTTGCGTTCCCAGTTTCCTGAATTGAAGATCCTCGTCGTCTCGGGCACGGACGATCTGGCGATGATTCGTGACGCGTTCAGTGCGGGAGCTGACGGCTTCCTGCCAAAGACGTCCGATCCGAGCGAACTGCTTGCTCCACTGCAAGTCCTCATCGACGGCGGCGCTGTGCTTCCCAAGAGTGTGTTGACGTCACTGTTGGCGTACTCCGTGCGGCCGTCGGTCTCGTTGCCGGTTCTCAAGCAGGACGACCTCCAGTTGTTGCGAATGCTCGCCTCGGGTGTGGCGTTGGACGAGGTTGCCGCCGAATTCTTGGTATCGGAACGA
Source organism: Ilumatobacter sp. (assembly GCA_029263275.1). Classification (GTDB taxonomy): domain Bacteria; phylum Actinomycetota; class Acidimicrobiia; order Acidimicrobiales; family Ilumatobacteraceae; genus Ilumatobacter_A. The sequence continues at coordinate 7,472 of JAJCXU010000406.1, read as the reverse complement.
AGTGCGAAGCGGTTGATTGCCGCGTTGCTTGAACGCCTCGACGTGTCGTCGCGGGTTCAGGCGGTGGCGCTTGCTGGTCGCGCCGGCCTTCTCGACGACGACTGATACCAAGGACTGGTGGCCCGCGCGGGCCAAAGATTGGCCTGTGTGGCTCTTGTCACAACGCTGATCGTGAGTGACACTCGGTGCATCGACGACGACCCGGGGGTCTGAATGAGTTTCAAGGACGCAGATGAGCTGTACGACTACGTCGGAGGCATTTTCACCGACGCGATGAAAGATGACGAGGTTGGGCCCAAGTTCGCTGATTCTGGGGTCGTGCTCAAGCTTGTTTATACCGAACCCACCGCACAACTGCTCGTCGACATGCCGAACCGTGTCGTGTACCAGGGCGAGGACTGTGCCGACATCAAACCAACGATCCAGATGTTCATGAAGGGTGCTGTGGGACACCAGTTCTGGTTGGGCAACGTGAACATTTCGACGGCGCTGGCGAAGGGCCAGATGCGTGCGAAGGGACCGATTCCGAAGATTCTCAAATTGGTGCCGCTCGCTCGAAGCCTGTTCCCGAACTACCGCAAGCGCCTTGAAGACGAAGGCCGAACCGATCTGCTCGACGGCTGATCAGAAGAGACAGTTGATATGACCACAATGGACAACATCGTTCCGAACCTGTCGGCGCCACCGATCGAAGGCGTTGCAGACACAACCACCGCGTACCAACAGCGTTACAAGGGTTTCTACGACCAGTGGGGTGAATTGCTGCAGACGAACATGGATCGTCTGCAGGCGGGAAGTTTCCATCTTGGATGGATGGATCGCGACGGGTCGCATTGGGGAACCAAGGTGAAGCCAAGTTCGCGCGGGCTGACCTACATGGACATGAATCGGTCGAAGGCGTACGGCACGATTCCGGAGAAGTCAGAGTTCCGTAACTTCGCCCCTCGCGGGTCGATTCGTGACCGCTACGCAGACCAGCTTCCCGTGATCGATGAGTACGACGTGTTGGAGCGCATGCACGTCTGGTCGGACAACCTGGAAACTCTGTACGAAGAGGCCAAGGTTCGTCAGTGGAACTCGACCACTGATATCCCTTGGTCTGAGCTCAAACCAGTCAGCGAGGACTTGGAGATGGCGACGTGTCAGCTGTCGACGTTCCTGACCGAAGTCGAGTTCGTTGCCGGGGACTTCCCGTCGCGTTGGATCTATCGCATCTCTCCAGACTTTTTTGAGGCTAAGAACTTCTTGGTTTCGCAGATGATGGACGAGGCACGCCATATGGAGGTGTTCCGCAAGCGAGCCCTGGCCGGTGGCGGCGGGTTGCTGCATCCCAGCCCGGCGTTCGAGTGGGCGCTCAAAGCGATCCTTGAATCGCCAACCCATACGCAAGGCACGTTCCTTCTCAACGTTCTCGGTGAGGGCTTGGTGCTGTCAATTTTTCGGGCGGGCGAGTTTCTCTCGAAGACACACGTCGACAAGGAAATCTTCCGGCTGTGCATGCAAGACGAGGCCCGTCATGTCTCCTACGGCACGATGGAACTCAAGAGCTACCTTGATGCGGCACCGAACAGAGAAGCGGCCCTGATCGACATGCACGCTTTTGCAGACATTGGCGAACAGGTCATCCTCACTGCGTTGACAGACCCGTACATTCTCGAACCGCTCGCGGTGTTGATGGGCGATGGCATCAAAAACATCGACGATGGGATGGAAGGTGTCACGTTCTTGTGGGCCACGATCGTCGAGGAGTATCTACAGCGCTGCGACCGAGCCGGTTTCGACCGCCGGGCAAAGTGCACGATCCCACTCGAGTATCCCTGGTCAGCGTGATGAGTTCCGTGGACGCCGAGACCACCACCGTTGCGTTCCCGTCCGTCGAGTGGTTCGAGGCGTTGGCGAACAAGATGGCCGAGCAGCGCGAGCACTTCGAAAAGCTCGGGGCCTGTGATTGCACCGGCCAGCTCACGATCTGGGACGGGCCGGGCGGCGAAGAATGGCGTTGCCAGTTCCGTTTCGAAGAGTACGACGTCGTCGACATTCGAGAGATCACCGAGGACGACGAACCAACATCGGACTTCATTTTGGAAACCGACCAGGAGTCCTGGCAAGAGATGGTGGACAGCATCGTCGAAGGTGACGGTCAGCCGGGGCTCCTCTTCACCCTGAACCGGCTCAGCATGCCGGGGACCCCAATCAGGTTGTGGTCCCACGACCCGGTGAACCGGGACGCCTACTACCGATTCAACCAAACCATCCAACACTTTGTGAACAACTGCTCGACGTTCACAACTGTGTGGGCCGACAGCTAAAGAGATGGCACGCGGCCCAGGATCGTTCTACATCGACGCCACGTGTATCGGATGCGGAGCGTGCGAACACGCCTGTCCGGGCAAGGTTGACGCGATCTACAAAGTCGACGGCGACTTTCTCGGACGCTTCGCGATCGTGCTCGATGACTGCATCGACTGCGGCTTGTGTATCCCCACATGTCCAGTCGACTGCATCCACGACGCCCGCGTCGACGGCATTACCCAAGGCGAAGGTGAAGGCGGCTACACGCGCATCAAGGAACTCCAAGCCTGGGCGGCGGACCGAGTTGATCACGCTGACTGAACACCGACTTCCGCAACACCAACCGATCAAGAGGACATGACGATGAAGATGAAGGCAGCAATCCTGTGGGGCCTCGATCAGGAGTGGTCGGTCGAAGACGTTGAGCTGGACGACCCAAACGAAGGCGAGGTGATGATCAAGCTCGCTGCATCCGGGCTGTGTCACTCCGACGAACACTTGGCAACAGGTGACATTCCGATTCCCTTCCCGGTCGTAGGTGGCCATGAAGGCGCTGGCGTGATCCACAAAGTCGGCGTTGGCGTAACCGACCTCGAGGTGGGTGACCACGTCGTCTTGGCGTTCATTCCCGCCTGCGGAAAGTGCCGCTACTGCACGTCGGGGCACAGCAACTTGTGTGATCTGGGCGCCGGGATCATCCTCGGCCCACAACTCGACGGCACCTACCGATTCCACGCACGAGGCGAGGACATCGGCCAGATGTGCATGCTCGGAACCTTCGCGCCGTACACGGTCGCGAATCAGGACTCGGTCGTCAAGATCGACAAGGACATCCCGCTCGACAAAGCGGCGCTCGTCGGCTGCGGGGTCACCACCGGCTTCGGCTCCGCCGTCAACACCGCAGAAGTAAAACCCGGCGAATACGTCGTGGTCATGGGATGCGGCGGCATCGGCATGAACGCGATCCAAGGTGCACGCATCGCGGGCGCCGGAGCGATCATCGCCATCGACCCGATTGAGATGAAGCGAGAACAAGCACAAGAGTTCGGTGCGACCCACACTGCAGCCAACGTCGACGAGGCATGGGACCTCGTGAGCGAGATGACCAACGGACAACTCGCCGACAAAGTGATCATGACCACCGACGTCGCTGAGGGCACCTACGTCGCTGAGGCCATGTCGCTCTGCGGGAAGCTGGGACGAGTCGTGATCACCGCAATCGGCCACCCCGAGGAAGACACCGTGTCGATGTCGCTCTTCGAACTGGCGCTGTACGAAAAACAGATCCACGGTTCGCTCTTCGGGTCAAGCAACGCCCGCATCGAAATCCCCAAAATTCTCCAGCTCTACCGCAACGGACAAATCAAACTCGACGAACTCGTCACCAAGACGTACACGCTCGAGCAAATCAACGAGGGCTACCAGGACATGCGCGACGGCAAGAACATCCGCGGCGTCATCGTCTACGACTGACCACCCTCGATGCACATCATCGGTACCCGCCAACTTCGCGTCGAAGACACACGCTTCCTCACGGGTAACGGGACGTTCGTCGAGAACATCGACGTACCCGACGCTGCATACGTTGTCTTCGCGCGGTCGATCATGGCGCACGCACTCATCACCTCGATCGACACCCAAGACGCTGAGCAAGCAGCGGGCGTCCTCGGCATTTTCACCGCTGACACCCTCGGCCTCGACCCAACGGCACCGGAGTACGCATCGCTCGGTGTCACCGAAGAGATGAGCCGTTGGCTGCTCGCCAACGAACGCGTTCGTTTTGTCGGCGAACCAGTCGCTGCGGTCATCGCGACCACACACGCAGCCGCAGTCGACGCCGCCGAGCTTGTCTACGTCGACTACGAACCGTTACCGACCGTGATTGGCGTCGAGGCTGCCATGCGAGGCGACGTCTTGCTCTTCCCCGATGCCGGCACCAACGTCGCCTACGACCTCTATGAAGAACCGTCCGACGACTTCTTCGACGGCTGCGAGGTCGTGGTCCGCGAAGCACTCACGAACCAGCGGGTTGCCCCCTGCCCACTCGAAGTGCGTTCGGGTGCAGCTTGGTGGGCGACCGACGGCCGGCTCCAGCAATTGGCGTCAACACAGAATCCCCACGGCGCGCGCACGCAGCTCGCAATGGTGTACGGCGTCGAAGACGAAGACGTTCACGTCATCACCCCGGATGTCGGGGGAGGGTTCGGTGTCAAGATCGGCCTCGGCGCCGAGGAACTGATGCTCGGGCAACTCGCGCGGCTGACCGGGCGGCCTGTCCGCTTCGTCGAATCCCGTTCGGAAAGCATGATGGCCATGGGGCATGGTCGAGCCCAGCAACAGGTGGTGGAAATCGGTGGCACAAAACACGGCCGGATCGAGGCGTATCGCCTCTCGATCGTGGGTGATTGTGGCGCGTACCCCCGGATGGCGGCAATCCTGCCCGGAATCACGGGGATGATGGCTCCAGGTGTCTACGACATCGAGCGCGTCGAAGTAGTCGGCAAAGCCGTCGTAACGAATACCTGTCCCGTGGTCGCGTTCCGAGGTGCCGGTCGCCCCGAAGCGGCAGCTGCGATCGAGCGTTCCGTCGACTTGTTCGCGCGTGAACTCGGACTCGATCCCGTCGACATTCGCCGGAAGAATTTGATCGCTGCCGACGCGTTCCCCTTCGACTCGGCGACAGGTGCCACCTACGACAGCGGCAACTATCAAGCTGCGCTCAGCACACTCCTCAACGCGGTCGGCGAATTCGACTTCCGGCGGGACCAACTGAAGCGACGGCAGTCAGGCACCACAGTCCAAACTGGTCTCGGCCTCGCCACATACGTCGAAGTCACTGCACCCTTGATCGACCCCGAATGGGCAGATGTCGAAATCAAGCCCGACGAAACCGTGGTCGCGCGGGTGGGAACGCTCGCCCAGGGGCAGGGCCACGAGACGACGTTTGCCATGGTGCTCAGCGAGCAACTCGGAATCGACGTCAACCAAATCAGCCTGGAGTCCGGCGACACCGACACAGTCCCGATGGGCGGCGGAACATTCGGCTCACGATCGATGCAGATCGGAGGCGCAGCCCTCCACGAAGCCGCGGGTCAAGTTGTGGAGCTGGCCAAACAAGCAGCCGCGAACCAATTGGAGTGCGCGATCGAAGACATCCGATTCGACCGGGCCGAGCGACGGTTCCACGTCGTCGGAACACCATCGAGCGGACGTTCATGGGGCGACCTCTCCACGGCGATGGGTCCCGACGAACGACTGGGATGCGAGGTCGTCTTCGATCCCGAGGGCTCAACGTTCCCGTTCGGAGCACACGCAGCGATCGTCGAAGTCGACACCGAGACCGGCAAGGTCGACCTCGTGCGCTTTGTTGCGGTCGACGACGCAGGAACCTTGCTGAATCCGCTACTCGCTGAAGGTCAGATCCATGGCGGGGTAGCGCAAGGAGTTGCTCAAGCGCTGATGGAGGAATTCCACTACGACTCAGACGGCAACCCAAGGACAGCGAACCTCGCCGAATACAGCTTCGTGTCCGCTTGCGAACTTCCGCCGATTGAGACGATCGCCATGCAAACTCCGTCGCCGTACAACGACCTCGGAGCAAAAGGAATCGGCGAATCAGGATCGATCGGCTCAACACCCGCCGTGCAAAATGCCGTTGTCGACGCCCTCTCACACCTCGGCATCCGCCACATCGACATTCCCCTCACTCCCGAACGCGTCTGGAGAGCCCTCAACGAGACCCGCAAATAGCGAATCGTCGAACTGGCATTATTCGCGCTCGTCGTCGCTTTCGAGAATGCGTTGCATCGCGTTTGCCGCGTCGGCTTTCGCCGGCGAAAACAGGTGGCCGTACGTGTCGCTCGTGACCCGGATCGATGAGTGGCCGAGCGAGTCGGAGATCGTCTTGAGTGGGACGTCAGCAGCGATCAGAAGTGATGCGGCCGAGTGGCGCATCCTGTGAGGAGTGAGTTCTCGTTCGAGCACGGCGAGGGTCATCGCCTTCACTAGTCGGTTGCATCGGTTCGGACCGAGAGGAGTGCCAACCGTCGAGGTGAACACAAGATCGTCGGGCCACCCGAGGCCCCACTCTGAGCCAAAGGCGAGACGTCGTTGATTCTGTTCGGCCCGATGCTTGCGGAGCACGCCGACGGCCAACGGTGGCAGGTGAATCGTTCGGCGCGAACCACTCGTCTTCGGCTCATCGAGGTACAACGCATCGCGGTCGCCTCGCTTGAGCGCCCGCCTGACGGTGAGCGTGGCCGGCGACGAGTCGAGGTCGATCGACGACCAGCCGAGTCCGAGCGCCTCGCCCTTCCTCAGCCCGGTGAGCAGAAGAACGGCGACGAGCGGGCCGATCTCATACTCGTCGACTGCTTTGAGCAGCGTCCTGGCATCTGTCGGGTCGAGTGTCTCGCCCTCGGATCGTGGCACCTTGATTCCGTCAACGAGCATCGCCGCGTTGCGGTTCACATGGCCTTCCTGCTCCGCAACGCGCAGCCCACGTCGAAGTACCGCACGCGCCTGGCGGATGGTGTTCGCAGACCGGCCCTTTCGCTGGAGCGTCGACATCATCCGACGCACATGAGCCGGCGCCAGGTCTTCGAGGCCGACCTCGCCGACGTGGGGAAGTACGTACAGACGGGCGATCTGGACGTACCCGCGGCGGGTCACGTCGGAGATGTCAGCGAGGGGGAGTATCTCGTCGATCCAGATCTCGAACCATTGGCCCACGGTCATGTCCAATGGCGCAGCCGAATCGAGGTCGAGTGCGAGTTCTCGCGTCAGGCGTGCGGCCTTCGAGACCGCCTCTTGCTTCGTCGGCGCGATCACTGTCCGGCGGTGATGCTTCCACTTGGTGACCTTCCCATCGTCGTCCCATCCGATGGGTTCGGGGGCCCGTATGGTGACCTTGGCTTCCCACCGCTTGCGCGCCTTGTTGTGCCAGACGGTCCCACTTCGTTGGGGGTGTTGCGTGCGAGACAAGGGGCGCTCCCAGGTGGACAACTGGTGGACAACTTGACTGTACACCAGCGAACGTCGGCGAACGGCGCTGAACGATAACCCCTGGTAGAAGCACTGTTTCTGAACGACGGCGAACGTACCCGAACGGGATATCGCTTACTGGGGGACAAGGGGTCGCAGGTTCAAATCCTGTCAGCCCGACGTACGAAAGTCCTGGT
>JAJCXU010000405.1 GCA_029263275.1 Ilumatobacter sp. | reverse complement strand
CGCGGGCAATGTGCCCCTTCATCTGTGAGCGCGCCGGTGAGTCACGAATTGCACGGTGTCGCCATGACCACCACCACACAGCAACCAGCACTCCCATCAAGCCGGCCGCCGTCCGCGACCACCATCACGGACCAACTCGATCGCGAGTGGGCAGCCCTGCAGATCAAGCCCAAATCCATTCGGCGCGCCCGTTCCTGGGCGACCGACCTCGACCCGCAGCTGGCCTCGACCGTGTGTGCAATCGAGTCGCTCGACGATCTCATTGCGGAGACCCATGCCAACCGAGGCGCCAACGGCGAACGCCTGCTCCGCGCGCTGATCAGCTTGGCCCACCATGACGAACTCGCTGGTCGGGTGGTCGTGCAACGACTCCTCCCCGGCGTGCTTGCAGCTGCGTCTCGCTACCGTCAACTCTGCGATCACGACGACCCCATCGCCGAGGCAATGGGCGCGCTCTGGATCTCCATTGCCTGCTTCGACGGCGAACGGCGCAACGGACCCGCGGCGGCTTCGATCATCTCCGACACGATGTTTGCCGCGTTCCGTCGGCGACTTCGGCTGAAGTCCGCCGACGAGCGCCCGACCGAGCCGAACGCGTTCGATGAGCACGCCAACACGACGACGCCCTGTCCGTTCGTCGAACTCGCCACGGTCATCCGCGACGCCCGTCTCGGTGGAGTGCCTGACCACGACCTCGATCTTCTCCGCGAGCTCGTGCGAGCGGAGTCACCGCAGCGAGTCGCCAGCGAACGTCGTGTCACTGCACGAACGATCAGAAACCATCGAGCACGAGCCGTCAATCGGGTCCGCGATGCGATCGCCGCGTGACCGCTCGACTCCGACGAGGGTGCCTCCCCTGGGGCTCGAACCCAGAACCAATGGATTAAAAGTCCACTGCTCTACCATTGAGCTAGAGAGGCGGGACCGGCGCGATTCGCGGGAGAAAACCCCGTTGAACCGTCTGCGCCGGATTGCGATTGGCCATTGTAGGGGCCGCAAACGAACACGCCGACTTCGAATCGGGCATGCGACGACAACAACCGAGATTCTCCGATTCCGGGGCGCGCTCGAGCGTCGTGTTGGCGCAGATTCGAGGGTTCAGGCGGCGTGCGGTGGGGAAAGCCCCTGGCGACGCACGTGCATGCTCAAGGCGTTGACGCCGAGCGCGTACGTGATCAGGTTCAACAACTGACGCCGGTTCCCGACGCTGTGCGCCCGCCGCAACCACAGCGTGTCGTCGAGATGTCGGTTGATGCTCTCGGCGTCGTTGCGGCGTCGGTAGAGCACTTCGAAGTCCGGATCACCCGGCGGGATCTGCCGGACGTTCTCCGCCCGGTTGAACTTGCGCTTCGCATCCTCCGCGTTCGCGTGCAACCGCACCGTGACGACTCCCCCGCCGAGATATTCGGGCAGTCGGTAGTCGTTGTACCAGCGGTAGGTCCTGCGCTTGTCGGTGTTGCGATGGGTGCGGATCCGGTCGAGCGGCACGAACACCGGCTTGCCCGACTCGGTCACCTCACCCAACCCGATCCGCCCGCCCTGCGAGATCAAACGGACCTGTTGTAGGCCGTCCGGTGTGCGGATGGTCTTGGTCTCCACGAAGACGGTCTTCTCGACCCGCTTGCGATCCTTGGCCGGCCGCTTGCGGCTCCCGACGTTGGCGGTGACGCGGTTGACCGATAGCCAGCCGAGGTCGCGCATCAGGCGTTGATGATGGACTCCGCGGAACGCCGTGTCGTACACAACACCCTGCGCACCCGGCACCAACGGAGCCAACCCGACGAACCGGTCGAGCGCCGTGGCCGCCTCGGCACCGGAGTTCTCGACGCAGGCGACGTCGAGGATGAACCGGCTGTGCGGCTCTGGGTGCCGGGCGGCGATGATCACGAACTTCGTTCCCCACACCATCTCCCCCGTCCCCTCCACGTGGAAGCCTGCATCGGTTTCGACCCGCGGGTAGTGGACCTCGCCGGTGGTCTTGTCGATCCGCTTGTCACCGGGCTTGGCCCGGAACAACGGCGTGACGACCTTGCCGTCGGCGTACAACATTCGCGACAGGTCAGGGTGCGTCCACGATCCCGGGCCATCCGGATCCAACAACCCGCACTCCTGGGCCTGTTCTGTCGCCAATTCCCGATGTAGTTCGGCGATCTGCTCGAGGATGACGGGCGCAGTCAGGTACCGGGTGCGTCCATAGAGGTAGTGGTGTCGCCGCATCGGGCGATCCGGCAGCCACATGTCAGGTCGATTCGGGAGCGCCCTCCGGATCAGCGACCGGAGTTGACCCCAGACCACAGCGTGACCGAGTTCGGCTTCCACTCGGCGACCGGATCCGTAAACGCTGAGCAAAGCGTCGAACAGCAACCACATATAGACGGGATAGTCACGGGGTCGGCCACCACGACTCGGCTCGGGTTCGGGCACAACCTCGGCCAGCTTGAACAACGCATCGTTCGCAACGAGCGCCTCCAGCCGCTCGAGAGCGCTGAACCCAACCGAGCGCGGCGCCATCAACTCGACCAGTCGTGGCCGACGAGACGAGCCGCCCGATCAAGGCTGCGCACACCCATCGCCAGCGCCGTCCTCTCGATGCTGCCCGTCTCGTCCAAGACCCGGCGGCCAGCCCACGCCGCGACCGACATCGGGCGCACGTCAGGTTCACCAGCCAGTCCGGCACGCAGCAACACTGTCGAGATCGCCCGGCACGTCGAGACCTGTCCAGCGATGCCCTTGCCTTCCCCTCCGTACGCGAGCAGGCCGGCGCCACGCGTCGGAGTGCGCTGACGCAGGGTTGCGATTCCCCACTCGCTCAACGATCCAGTGCGAGGTGACGTTCGAGGACCACCCGTGATCCAGACCGAGCCCGCGTCGAGATCAACGTCATCGAGGGCGATCGCAGCGATCTCGGCGCCCCGGGCTGTTGCTTCAGCCAATGCCCACGAGACTGCGACCCGGCTCGAGGTCCAGTGAGCGACGTCCCGACACAACTCCATCTCATCGTCGTCCAACGGACGCGCTGCGTCCGACGACTTCGGTGGAAGACCGAGGTCAAGAGTCGGATCACCCGTGACTAACTCCAGCCGCCGAGCAACTCGAAAGAGCAGACGCAGCGCTGCGCGGCGGTTGTGGCGAACGGAATCGCTAGCCGGCAGACCGGATTCCAGCCTCGAGTGAACGAAGTCGCTCGCGTCGACCGATCGAACACCATCAAGGCTGCTCACGCCGCGGCGCTCGAAGAAGTCGACCGCACGCTGCAGCGTCGGCTCGACGCGACGCACCGCCGAATCGGCAATCTCGCCGCCCTCAAGGCACTGAGCAAGCACGAGTTGCAGGCTCGGCGAGCGCGTACGATCACTCACGTTGGGACCTCCACACAGGTTCTGACCACGCCCCGGGGTGTTTCCGCACCGCCGGGGCACCTTTGCGTCAGATCTTACGCAGTCCACCTTGCTGCGTCAACTCGTACGCAGCAACTCACCGACTGTGAGACACCCCACGAGTACGGTCAGCATCGTGGGACGGAAGGTGGACCTTGACGACTTGGTGGATGCCACCCAGATCGCGCGCCGCCTCAACGTCAAGCGGCCACAGGTCGTCCACGACTGGCGGCGCCGCCATGACGACTTTCCCGAACCAGTCGCCTTCCTCGGCAATGCTCACGTCTGGCTCTGGCCAGAAGTCGAGGCGTGGGCGCGATCCACCGGGCGGGCCAAGTAGCCGGGGCCCACCCGCTACCGGAGGGATGCTCGTCCCGTGCGTTGCCGAGCCACTAGCGATTCTGGGTGAACGCTCGACTACATCGTTGTGCTCCGGTGGACAACCCCGCGATGTCCTGCAGCTACGCGATCAGCGTCGCAAGCTCACGGCGTATGCAACCGTCCTGCTCGAACTGAAACGCCATCACAGTGATTATGCGCTACCGAGCGGCAGTCGGACCTCCCACACTTCGCCGGTTATCGGGTAGCTCGTCGACAGCCTGTGAGTTGGGTTGGATCCATGTCCCCGATCCGGCGGTTTGGGGAGGGTCCTCGACGCTCAGCCGGCCGAGCATTATGAGCGACTCGGGGTGCGGAAGAAGTGCCGATCAGAAGCGGTTGGTCGGTGCGACGAGCGGTGTTGTTCTGATCGGCGTCAGCACCGCTCGCACGCCGATGTTGCGGTGCGTTTCTGCGCCGGTTGTATCCACCGCACGGATGGATCGTTTGCGGACATGGTCGCAGGGGTCGCGATCAATCCCGTCGGCCCGGCGCAAACGGGATGATCGAGTTGGTCGGCAGGTCGAATCGTGCGTCGCCGTCGACGACGCAGAGCTGCAGGTGCTCACCCGCCCACACGTCGCCGCCGGTGAGCACGACGCACTGATCGGCTGTGCCTTCGACTGATGCGCCGGGCTCGACACCGGTTCTGCCCCCGCTCTCGACCAGATTCGCTGCCTGCAGGTTGGCCGGCGTCCCAGCTTCGATCGCCATTCCTTTGAACGTCACGATGTCAGCCTCGCCGTCGGCCTGTTGTAGTTTCCACCAGTCGCGGTACAGTTCTTCGGTATCGGGCCCGATACTGGCAACGGTGG
>JAJCXU010000404.1 GCA_029263275.1 Ilumatobacter sp. | reverse complement strand
CAGCCCCGAGGCGCGGTGCCTCGCGCAGGAGCTCCTGCGTCGCACCATGTCGCTTGGTGCCATCGTGGCCACCCGTGTGGTGCCCCCTGAGTTGGCGAGCGCGGCTGCCGCTGACAGCGCCGAGGCCCTGCGCGACCGATCGGGTCGCAAGCTCGCGAAGGCACTCGCAGCGGAACTCGAAGATGCCCCGGTTGGTGTCGTCGACTCGGTGCTCACCCAACTCGCCGAGCGGTTCGACGATGTCGCCCTGGTTGCCGCTCGCGAGACCGAGCGACGCGCTGAGCTGGCTTCACTCACACCAGCGATGCTCGACGTCCCATGGCTCAGCGGCGACATTCATGACATCGCCGGGCTCGGTGGATTGGTCGATCGGTTGCGCGTCAGCGCGACCGAGAACTGAGCCTCTGGCACGGTCAACCGACCCGGTGTGGGGACAGCGGTACGCCACATCGGGCATCGACCGCGACGTGACGCCTGTCGGTGTTTTCGGGTATGGCACACCCTGTTGTCTCCGATGCGGCAGAATCAGCACCGATGACCTCCATGGCCGACCTGTCGCGGCAGCATTCGTCACTCGATCAAGACGACATCGACCATCTGCACCGGCTGGGCGCTGAATGGGCGTTCCTTGCCGATCTGTGCTTTGCCGACCTGCTGCTGTATGTCCGATCGAGTGATGAGAAGTGGGTGGTGGTGGACCAAGTCCGCCCTGCCACGAACCAGACGATGTACGTCACGGACTACATCGGATCCTGGGCGCAGCGCGGTGCCGTCGTGCTGGCACGAGCCGCCGACGAGAACGCCGTCGTCGAAGATGACCTCGATGCCCCCGAGGACGGAGCCCGGACACGGATGATGGCGATTCCGGTGACTCGGAACGGCCAGGTCATTGCGGTCCTCAGCAAGGAGTGGGAAGTCCGGTCAGGGCGCACCCTTGGCGAACTCGAGCGGGCATACAAAGAAATCTTCGAGAAGTTCGTCGTCATGATCCAGGCTGGCACGTTCCCGTTCCCGGGTCGCGTCGCCGACTCCAGCGCGGCACCACGTGTCGGCGACGGCGTGCTCAGTCTCGACGCCAACGGCACCGTCACCTACGTCTCTCCGAACGCCAACTCTGCGCTGCACCGAGTCGGTATCCAGGCGAACCCTGTCGGGATGCGCCTCGCCGAACTCGGATTCCACGACGGCCCGGTCAGGCAAGCATTCGAACGGCTCGAGCCGGTCGTTGAAGAGTTCGAGCAGGGTTCCGACGTCACGCTGCTCAGTCGATGTGTCCCGCTCATCCATCACACCGAATCGGGCCCCGTCGTCGATGGCGGCCTGATGCTGATGCGCGATGTCACCGAGCTGCGCAAGCGAGATCGGCTCCTGTTGTCGAAGGACGCAACGATTCGCGAGATACACCACCGGGTGAAGAACAACCTGCAGACCATCTCGTCGCTGCTCCGGCTCCAGGCGCGGCGTCTCACCAATCCCGAGGCGAAGGCCGCGGTGCAGGAATCGGTGCGTCGGATTCGCACGATTGCGTTGGTGCACGAGTCGCTCTCTCGCGAGCCGGGAGAAGACATTGCGTTCATCGAGATCGTGCGGCCGCTGCTGCGCCTCGCCGAAGAAGGCCTGCAGTCGCCTGACCGCCCGGTTCAATTTACTGTGACCGGCGACGGCGGCCGCATTCCCGCCAATACCGCGACGCCACTCTCCGTCGTGCTCACCGAATTGCTCCAGAACGCTGTCGATCACGGGTTCCCCGAAGGAAGCGGCGGCGGGCAGGTGTCGGTGGCGCTCACCCAGCGTCAACACCGACTCGACATCCGCGTCGTCGACAATGGACGCGGCGTGGCCCCGGGCTTCGACCTGGACGCCAGCACGGGGCTTGGCCTCTCGATCGTGCGGACCTTGGTAACGACCGAACTGAACGGGACGATCGCGATGCGTCCGGCGCGTAGCGAAGATCTCGATGGGGTGCAGCTCGGCGACGGCTCGAGCCATCAGCACGGCACGGTCGTCGAACTCAGCGTCCCGACCGTCGAATAACTCTCACTCGGCGGGAACGATCCGGCGAGTGCCGGCGGAGCGGGTTCAGCTTGCGGCAGCTGCAGAGCGTGCGGCCCGTGCGGCGGCGACGCGCTTGCGACGGATGACCCGACGCTCTTCTTCGGTCAGGCCACCCCAGATTCCAGAATCCTGGTTGGTGTCGAGTGCGAAGTCGAGGCAACCCTGCGACGAGGTGCACTCTTCGCACACGTCCTTGGCATTGTCGATCTGGACCAGTGCATTCCCGGTGGTGCCGACGGGGAAGAAGAGTTCCGGATCGGTGTCCCGACAGAGCGCATCATCACGCCAATCTGCCGGAGCGGCTCCCAAGGTGATGCTGGACGCAAGGATCGTCACGAGTGTGCTCCAAGGAGGTTGTCAGGGCGCTGCATGGCGGATGTGCGCAGCGCAGATGTGGGTGTGAGAATGCCGCCCGCTTCGGCGCCGTCACCGTAGGCGCGACCCGTTGGTGGCACAAGAGGTGATGTGTGTGACGCGTGCCGCATTGACGCCATGAGCGCGCGCGTGCTGAGGTACCGCTGCGTCGTCGCAGTGTGGCCATACTTGGGCATGCTCGTGATCGGACATCGAGGCGCATCTGTCGCCGCCGCGGAGAACAGCGTCCAGGCATTCGTGCTTGCTGACGCCATGGGCGCAGACGGCGTCGAGCTCGATGTCCGCCTGGCGCCGGACGGGCGGCTGATCGTCAAACACGATCCGTTGCCGACCGAGCCCGGCGCCCTCGACGGCTATCCGGAGCTGAGCGGGGTGCTGGCGGCCTGTGGGGAGATGTTGATCAACGTCGAGATCAAGAACTCCGCCACCGAGCCGGCTTACGACCCGAGTGGTGCCGTCGTCGAACCGACGATTGCCGAGATGCGGCTGCATGGGTCACTCGACCGGTGGATCATCTCGTCGTTCGATTGGGACACGATTCAGCGCTGTCGCGCCGTCGCACCTGATATCGCGACTGCGTATCTCGTGATGGAAGCGACGGCCGACGTCATCGAACAGACCGCAGCAGCCGGTCACCTCGCAGTGCATCCGTGGGCGAAGTCGATCACCGCGGGCACCGTCGAGGCGTGCCACAGCGTAGGCCTCGCCATCAACACCTGGACCTGCAACGATCCAGACCGCCTGCGGGAATTGGCGCTGTGGGGTGTGGACGGAGTGTGCACCGACGTGCCGGACGTCGCCCTCTCCGCACTCGGGCGTCGGATCAGTCCGCCGGTGGCCCGATGGGGAACACCAGCTTGACCGCATTCGGCACATGCACGAATTCGAGGCGTGATGTCTCGCCGAGCGCGTCGCCGTCGACCTGATACGGAAACGGTGTCGTGTGCTCGGCAACCAG
>JAJCXU010000403.1 GCA_029263275.1 Ilumatobacter sp. | reverse complement strand
TCGCGAACGATCACTCCAAGCGGTCGAGGACACCCTCAACTCGCGGCCACGCAAAATCCTCGGATGGCGCACCCCCGCCGAAGCGCTCGCTGACCAACTATGGTCCCTCGAACAAGCCGGTGTTGTTACGACCGGTTGACTCTGGGGGCCCCGACGAGACGAACCTTGCACCACCTGGCGGCCCTTTGTAGAGACCAGAAGACACAAGTCTCGTCTCGTCATCGCCATGTCGCCGCCGCATTCCAAGCGTTACGTTCTAGGCGTCGAACACGTCGAGTCTCATCCCGAGCAACCGCCCGTCGTACCCGACACCACGACGTGACCGCCACATTCGACCCTCACTCCCACCCGCATCGGCGACTGAACCCGCTGACCAACGATTGGGTCATCGTGTCGCCCCACCGGACGCAACGACCCTGGGAGGGTCAACGCGACACGTCGGCCGCCCCAGCCTCCGCTGTCGAGCACGACTCCGACTGCTATCTGTGTCCTGGGAACCAACGCTCGACCGGCGCGACGAACCCGGTCTACGACACCACGTTCGTCTTCGACAACGACTTCGCCGCATTGCTCCCCACGGTCTCCAGCCCGCACAGGGCCCACAGCGACGAGCTGCTCATCGCCGAAGCCGCCGCTGGCGAATGTCGCGTGATCTGCTTCTCGCCGCGTCACGACCTGACGCTCTCGAGGATGAATCGCGACGAGACCATGGCGGTAATCGTTCTGTGGCAAGACCAACTCGGCGAACTACAACAGCGCTGGGAATGGGTACAGATCTTCGAAACGCGAGGGGAGCTCTCAGGATCCTCGAACGCACATCCCCACGGCCAGATATGGGCATCGGACTTCATCCCCGACGAGGCACGCCGCGAGATCGCAACACAGGCCAGCTACCACTCCCGTACCGCATCGCCGATGCTCCTCGACTACGCACGACGCGAAGCAGACGACGGAGAACGAACCGTCGCGATCAACGACCACTGGATCGCGGTCGTTCCGTACTGGGCGTACTGGCCCTACGAGACACTCGTCTTGCCGCGTCGACCTCTCGCTTCGCTGCTCGACGTGACCGCCGACGAATCCGACGCCCTCGCCGAAGTGCTCTCCACCATGCTGCGAGCGTTCGATCAACTCTTCAACACGCCGTTCCCGTACTGCTCCGGCTGGCACACCGCCCCCAAGTCGGCCGCCCCCGGGTTCCAGCTCCATGCCCACTACTACCCGCCGCTGCTGCGCTCGGCGACCATCGCGAAAATCCCCGCCAGCTACGAACTCCTCGCGAACCTCCAACGCGACCTCACACCCGAGGCCGCCGCAAGCAACCTCAGAGCAGCAGCCGCATCGCGACCGGCACAGGTCTCCACGTCAACCGATCGCGCCGGCGCCGGTCGATGACCGCAAGTGACGCAAGCCCCATCCGGGTCCATGCCCCCGGCCGCGTGAATCTCATTGGCGAACACACCGACTACACCGGAGGACTCGCGTTCCCGATGGCCATCGATCGAGGGATCACCCTCACGGCCACCACCCAACCGGATTGGATCCAGCTCACCTCCGACGGCGGCCCCGGAACCCTCCACCTTGCGCTTCCCTTCGAGAGGGATCCATCGACGATCGAACCATCGTGGGGGTCCTTCGTCGCAAGCGTGGCAAAGCAGATGCGTGCCACAGCCGGGATTCGAGGACACCTCACGTCTGACATCCCAGCGGGCGCCGGACTCTCCTCGAGCGCTGCGCTCGAATGCGCCATCGGCCTCGCCCTCGGCTTCGATGGCGCCACCCTCGAACTCGCCCAGATGGCACGCAACGCAGAGCACACAGCAACCGGTGTACCGACCGGAATCATGGACCAATACTGCATCAGCGCAGCAACCACCGGCCACGCCACACTGATCGACTGCCACCACCTCACAGCAGAGCAAGTCCCTATCCCCGACGACATCGACATCGTCGTGCAGTTCATCGCCCACCGAACACTGCTCGGCTCCGCCTACGCCGATCGTGTCGCCGAGTGTGCACGCGCCCAGGCCTTGCTCGGCCCGCTACGAACCGCGAACCTCGATGACGTCGCAACGATCGACGATGACACGATCCGACGGCGCGCCCGCCACGTCGTCACCGAAAACGAACGAGTCCGCCAGTTCGCTACCGCGCTTCGACGAGCCGACTACCCGGAACTCGGCCGACTGATGACTGAGAGTCACGCCAGCCTGCGCGACGACTACGACACCTCCACCGACCAGATGGACACTGCCGTAGCGAAACTCAACTCCACCAAGGGCGTCTTCGGTGCGCGCATGACCGGCGGCGGATTTGGCGGCTGTGCGGTGGCGATCTGCGAGCCGGGAACACTCAGCAGCGGTTGGCCCGTACGGGCCTCCGCTGGCGCCCACCTGGTGTCCTGAGCCGCACAACGCAACCCCAAGCCACCGGGGTAGCGGAGCGAATTGTCGACGGGTCTTGGTCGCGAAATCTGATCGGACCTGCCACGGCGGGTTCCGCTCGCGAGTGCTACCGCCTGAGGTCGATCCTGGGTGGTTGAAGGTGACGGTCAGCGCGTTTTTGTCGGTGGCGACCCCTCGGCCACCTCTACACAGTGCCGGATTCGACACTCAACCCAACGCTCTGAGCGTGGTGGTTGAGAAGCTGGGTGAATCCCGGCCGGAACACTCGACATCATCAGCGCCGGATCCAACTGACCAACAGGATCGACCCAGAACGCTCAGAACAACAGGCAGCAACCGACCGACAACCTGCTCCTGATCGGCACGTGAGATCGGGGCGTGCCGATCAGATCGTGCGTCGAGTTTTGGCGTTCGTCAGAGGCGCGACCGATGGCCTCAGGGTCGTGCGTGTGTGGCTCTCTGATCAGACTTCGGCACGAAAGATAGCGATCTGGCTCGCGCTGTCGGAGGTGAATCGTGTGCGCTGCCAGTCTGCCCACCGGGCCTCGAGGCTCAGGCCAGCAAGCTGAGCCATCAGGTCAAGCTCGGACGGCCAGACGTAGCGATAGGGCGCGGAATGATGGACCAGCGAACCGTTCGCTGACATCCAGTGGTGGGACGACGCGATCTGACCAACGAGGTCATCGAAGGTCTCAATGCCAACGTGATCGGGCTCACTCATGAAGACACGCCCGACCTCTCCACGTGGTACCGAGCGGAGCTGAGGAACGATCACCTCGACCACGAAACAGCCTCCAGGCTTGAGGTGCGCAGCGGCGTTGCGGAACACAGCGACCTGCTCCGCTTGCGTCGTAACATTCATGATGGTGTTCCACACGAGATACACCAGGGCGAACTCGCCCGGCGCCCTCGCGGACGTCATGTCTCCAATGGTCACCGGAATCGCATCGGCTCCCGGCTTGCGTTGCAACTGGTCGACCATCGGCGCCGAGAGTTCGATGCCATGCACCTCCACACCACGATCGCTCAGTGGCAAAGCGACCCGGCCTGTGCCGACGGCAAACTCCAGCGCCGGACCGCCTCCGGCAAGATCAGCGAGGAGATCGACCGCCGGATCAAGGACGGCCGGGTCGTACATCGCTACCGATGTCGCGTCGTAGGTGTCCGCAACGTCCTGACCCCACTCGACAGTTCCCACCAAACCATCCTTGTCCACCAGCGCACGAACAAACGAGATAGTTGTTGACGCCCCTTCGCTCAGCGTCTTCAGCGGTACCGGCTTCAGTCGCAAGCCGCTCGATGTTCGCAACGTCGCCATCAGCTGACGACCGCTCTGGATCGGCACCTACGCGCTCGGATGACCGCTCGAGATCGTGCGGCACGCATCCGACTCACGCGTTTGACTCTTGCAGGCTGGCTGGGATGTCTCGGCTGGAGTGGAGGAGTCGCCAAACATCGACTGAACTGTCGCGCTCCAAGTAGAAC
Organism: Ilumatobacter sp.; assembly: GCA_029263275.1. Taxonomy (GTDB): domain Bacteria; phylum Actinomycetota; class Acidimicrobiia; order Acidimicrobiales; family Ilumatobacteraceae; genus Ilumatobacter_A. The sequence continues at coordinate 511 of JAJCXU010000403.1, read as the reverse complement.
AACAAGTACGGGAACTTGCCGACTGCCCTGGAGCGGAGGTCCGGCACGGAGAGTTCGTACCCGAACCGGAGCGATCCGAGGCGTGGATTTCGGCTGATGCGTTGGACGGCGGCTTCGACGGCATCGACGAAGCGGGTGGCTGTTTCGACGTCGGCTTCAGTGACGTAGTAGTCGCTGGCTGACTCGAGATCAACGGCTGCGACGTCGCTGAATTGAACCGGCTTCGCCAAGAGTCAAGCCTCCGGCGAGATTCGCTGGCGCAGTGCGTCGAAGAATGCAGCATCAGCGACAACGCCGGGGCCGGAGTTCGCGCCATCGAGCAGGAGGTCGCGGAGGTGGCCTCGCTCGCGATCTCGTCGGATCAGGTCGCGGACGTACTCACTTGTCGACCCGTAGCCGTCGTGAACGACCCGTTCATCAACGAAGACCTTGAGTTCTTCGGGCAACGACACGTTCATTGTGGTCATGGCGCCACATTAGCGATGTTGGCAAACCTTGTCATTCACGGATT